>JBBRGY010000379.1:0-3662 GCA_038223495.1 Burkholderiales bacterium
CGGCAACGAAATTCATGTGTTGCCGGGCAATTTGCTGAGCCCGCTGGTGGTCGATGCGTCGTCACATTTTTTGTCGCGATCGATGGACGTTTCCGCATGCGGCTTGATCTACGCTGGAGCGCAAAAGAACATCGGCCCGGCAGGGGTGACCATCGTCATCGTACGCGAAGATTTGCTCCATCATGCGCCGAAAAATATCCCTTCGGTGTTTCACTATAAACACATGGCGGCGCACGGTTCGCTGTTCAACACACCGCCGGCTTTCGCGATTTACGCCACCGCGCTGACACTCAAGTGGATCAAGGCGCAGGGCGGCTTAGCCGAGATGGAACGGCGCGCTATTAAGCGCTCTACGATGCTCTACGATGCGATTGATGAGAGCACTCTGTTCACGGCGCCCGTCGCAAAGGCAGATCGCTCGCGCATGAACGTCGTTTTCGATAGTGGCAACCCTGTCATCGACACTGAATTTGTGAAGTTTTGCGAGTTGCGCGGCCTGATGTCGCTGCGGGGCCACCGAGTTCGTGGCGGCATGCGCGCCTCGATTTACAACGCCATGCCACTCACGGGCGTTGAGGCACTAGTCGCCGCCGTGCGAGAATTTAAGCCAACATGACCGAACCCAGACCCACCATCGATCTCGCCGCGCTACGCCAGAGAATTGACGCGTACGACGATCAGTTGCTCAAGCTGATCAGCGAGCGCGCGGCGACAGCCCAGGAGGTTGGGCATATCAAAGCCCCCGGCTCGCCGCTATATCGCCCTGAACGCGAAGCCAACATCCTGCGCCGCATGCAGGCCGCGAACTCTGGCCCCTTGTCAAACGAAGCGATCGCGCGAATCTTTCGTGAAGTGATCAGCAATTGCATGGCGTTAGAGCAGCCGTTGGTGATTGCCTTCCTTGGGCCAGAAGGCACGTTCAGCCATGCCGCCTCAGTTAAACATTTTGGAACTGCGCCCGCGTTTGAGCCGTGCCCGACCATTGACGAAGCGTTCCGCATGGTCGAGGCGACCACGGCAGACTACGCCGTCGTTCCGGTGGTTAATTCGACGGAAGGCTTCGTTGGTCGCACGCTTGATTTGTCGATCTCCAGTCCGCTCAAGGTTTGCGCCGAAATCGACTTTCGCGTGCAGCAAAATTTGATGAGTATGGAAACCGACCTGGCCGCGATCACCAAGGTCTATTCGCATTCGCAATCACTGGCTCAAACAGCCAGCTGGCTCGCGCGACATTTGCCGTTGGCCGAGCGCATTCCCGTCGCTAGCAACGCCGAGGCAGCTCGTCTGGCCTCAATCACGCCGGGCAGCGCCGCCATTGCAGGCGAGATGGCGGCAACACGCTACAGCGTGCCGATCCAGTTTCGAAACATCGAAGATTCACCGAACAACACAACGCGCTTCTGGGTCCTCAGTCGGCAAGACGTCGCCGCATCGGGCAAGGACAAAACGAGCCTGATTCTGTCCGCGCCCAACCGACCCGGCGCAGTGGTGGATCTGATCGAACCGCTGAAACGTCATGGCGTTTCTATGACACACTTCGAATCACGCCCATCGCCGGATCGCCTATGGGAATACTATTTTTTCCTCGACGTTGAAGGCCATGTCAGTGACGCCAAAGTTGCAGCAGCGCTCGCTGACGTCAAGGCGCAATCAAGCTACTTCAAGGTTGTCGGCAGCTATCCGGCTGCGGTGGTTTAGCCGAGTGGCTTTGTGATGACAGAGCGTATCAACACGCTGGCGATTGTTGGCGTCGGCCTTATCGGCGGATCACTGTCGTTAGCGCTAAAGAAGCATCACGCAGTGGGTCTTGTGATTGGCGTTGGACGGTCGCAGGCAAACCTTGATGAAGCGCTTCAACTAGGCGTGATCGACGCAGTTGCCACGATGGAACAAGCTGCGAAAGCCGACGTTATTTTTGTCGCAACACCAGTCGCACAAATGCCGCGCGTGTTTGCCGATCTCGCTCCCCATCTGAACGCAAAAAGCATCGTCACCGATGGCGGCAGCACCCAACAAGAGGTGATTGCCGCAGCCCGCGCCGCGCTTGGCGAAAAGTTCTCGCAATTCGTCCCCGCACATCCCATCGCAGGCACCGAAAAAACCGGCGCAGCCGCCGCCTTCGCCACGTTGTTCGAAAAACGTAAAACCGTTATCTGTGCCGATGCAGAAACGTCATCCGAAGCTGCGGATCACGTCGGAAAAATGTGGCAAACGGCCGGTGCTGATATCCACCTTATGAGCGCCGCCGAGCACGACGACGTGTTCGCTGCCGTAAGTCACTTACCACATCTGCTCGCGTTCGCTCTCGTCGACATGCTCGCAGGCATGCCGCGCGCAGCAGATTACTTCAATTATGCGGCCAGCGGTTTTCGCGACTTCACAAGAATTGCGGCGGGTTCGCCAGAGATGTGGCGTGATATTTCAGTCGCGAATCGTGTAGCTCTCCGCCAGCAATTGACGGCTTATCGCGCGCGCCTAGACGAGTTCGACCAGTGGCTGGTATCAGGCCGTCCGACCGATGTGAACGCTATCGAAGCAATTTATAGCCGTGCCAGTGCGGCGCGCAACGCATGGCAGCGTCATATTGAATACGGTGAACCTATGCCGCTGTTTGGGAACCATCGGGAAGAACCGGACGTCTAGCAGGCCGCTGAAATACTTCCCGAAGATTGAAGCCTATCGGTCGGCACCGAAAGCGTGAGCTCGTTTTTGCGTTTCAGCGCTGGGTATCGGACTTGTACGCCCTGTCGCGCTTGTTTTCAGCGCCTTCCACTGGCTTATTCGATCCCTTTCACGCTCCGTGGCTTCGTTACTGAGTTTGCGGATGCAATGCGACCAAGTTTCTTATGCGCCTTAAGTTGTACGCCGCCATCGTTAACGTAAAAATCTGATTCACTCAGCTCAATCCACGTTGCATCACCTGTCGGATTGAGCAGACGGTTTTGGCCCAGTCAAATCCCTGCGTAATCAATTTCTGCTTATGAACAGATATCGCTTAGCCCGCACTGGCGGCGATCTCGTCGGGTACCGCCGAGCGCCGTCCCGTTGTGTTCTTTGACACGTGTGGGACGACGCTCATCGCAACACATGCTTCGATGAACTCTTTCGCGTCGCAGCTCTTGTCTGCGCCCAGCGTGATCTCGTTCCAATGCGCATCTTTGGCCACGGATGCGCTTTGAAGCATCACTTTGGCGGCTTCCCGTTCACAATGACCATCGGCCGACGTCACACGGGCGTCGCTAATGAGTCCGTGCCGATTGTCCATGAGCGTGTGACCGACGAAGCGTAGCGCGGCTCCCGTGCGGCCTTTGCGGTAGAGCCGCGCCTCAGGATCACTCGTGGATTGAGGGGGGGCGCCTACATTCAATGCGGGCATCACGGTGGAAAAGAGCTTGCTCGCCGGTGTGCTTGCCGCGACAGGGGCCGAGCGCCCAGTTGAGCACAGCCGCCGTCGACAGCGAGACGATGCCGGGCATCATCTCCAGACGGAAGCTGAGGCTTGCCTTCTGTGTATCAGTTAGCGGGTAGCGCGTGTGATTGGTGGGTGTGTCGGGCATCGACAGCGCGGTGCCGTCCATGAGCTTGACGCAGCGAGATCGCCATTTCCAGTCGTCACTGGTGCCCGACTCGAACGCGCGACCCACTGCCTCTGTCAATGCAGC
>JBBRGY010000380.1:0-3657 GCA_038223495.1 Burkholderiales bacterium
TGCGACCGCCGAATTTGTCAGTCCATATGCCCAGCGGCACGCGAATGAGCGATCCTGTCAATACCGGCATTGCAGTCAGCAGGCCGAACTGGGTCGCATTGAGATTGAGCGCTTTTTTGATCGGAATGCCAATCACGCCAAACATCATCCACACCATGAAACACACCGTGAACGCCAACGTGCTGCTAATGAGCACGGACAGTGCCTGCCTCTTTTTGTCCATTATTTGATCCTTCCCGTCGAAGAATCAAATGTAGGCATGATCAGGGGTTTTCGACATCCACCGATTGGTGCAGTAAATCGCTTATAAAGAACTAGTCTTCGCTGTCGAGCATCGTTCTGAAGAACTATAGCGCTGACATTCCACGCCTTGCATGATGCTGATCAACTCAGTTCGACCCCAGCAGCAATAACTGCGGCCTGCACGCGAGAGGCGACATTGAGCTTGCGCAGCACATGCTGGACATGAATCTTTACGGTGGTCTCGGCAATCCCTAAATGGCGCGCGATGAGCTTGTTGCTCTCGCCAAGCGCTATGCCTCGCAAAATATCGAGTTCACGCGGCGAGAGTTGTGATAACGGGGAAGTCGCGGCGGTCGCTGGATCAGCGGGCGTTTCAACATCGGGGGCGTGAAATATCGCGCCGCGATATGCGTCGACAAGCTTGCTCGTCATTTCGTCGGCAATTACGCTTTGGCCACGCATTACTTGCGCGATCGCGGCGACAAGCGCATCGGCATCCATGGTCTTGAGCAGGTACCCATTCGCACCCGCTCTTAGCGCCGCCACAAGGTCGTCTTCGTCTTCACTTACAGTTAACAGGATGATCCGTACGTTTGGAAGTGCGGCTCGCAGCGCTGGGAGCGCGTCCACACCATTCACGCCCGGCAGGTGATTGTCGAGAAGGATGAGATCTGGTTTCAATTCTTCGGCGCGCCGTTGCGCCTCCGTTGCATCTCCTGCATCTCCTACTACCGACATCGTTGGGCACCGCGACAAGATGGCAGTCAGGCCGCGACGAAACAGCGTGTGATCATCGACGACCAGAATACGGATAGACGTCGCATCGTTGTGTTCCGACGCTCGCGCGCTGCTAGCGGTGCTGCTCATACAGTCATCATCTTTTCGTTCGCTGCGGCTCGCCCAAGCACGGGTTTCGTCGAAGTGTCGGTAGTGGCTCGATCATTGGGCAACGTCAGGATCACAGACGTACCGTGATTTGGCGTAGAAATCACTTCGAGTGCCGCGCCGATTCGCTGAGCCCGTTCGGCCATGATTTGCAGGCCGACGTGTGTTTCGTCAAGCAAGGGATCATCTTGAGCGAAGCCTTGACCATCGTCCCTCACCTCAAACCGCCACTGGGGTTGCTGCTGAACGTCGAGCCAAACACACTTGGCGCCGGAGTGTTTGCGTGCGTTTGACAAGCCTTCCTGCACTACATGGAGCACCTGCAACTGTAAATCGGGCGCAAGCGATATGCCATGTCCCTGCATCGACAGCTCAGTGCGGATGCCGCTCTGGTGCTCAAACTTGCGAAGTGTGGTGCGCAAGGCAGGCTCAATATCTTCGACGTTGGCGCGCGTGCGAAAGTGCATCAGCAGCGCACGCACGTCGCCATAACTTTCTCGCACACCCGCATCAATCTCGCACACGGCCTGCTCGATCAGGGATGAGTTGCCCTTTACTTGCGCATCCCTGAGCAACTGCACCTGTATTTTGAGAAAGGCTAGCGACTGAGCAATGGAATCATGCAACTCGCGAGCGAGAAAATTTCGCTCCTGCGCCACCGCAGCTTCGCGCTCGAGTGCGCTCAATCGCAAGTTCTCCATTGCCGCAGCCAAATGTGTTGTTAGTGCCTCTAGTAGCGAGCGTTCGGCTAAAGAGAGTTCATAGCGGGCGTGAAAGAAGAGATCAATTTCGCCCTTGATGCGGTCATGATGACGTACGGGAACGCACACTACCGTCTGGAAGCCTGCGTCAGCGCAGAATGCAAAATTTGCGGGCTTATCGCTTCGAATTGGAATAACGCGCGCGCCGCCCGGCAAAGCGGGCGAGCCACAATGGCACTGATTGGCCAACAGACAATGCTCAGCATCGGTCATCGTCGCAGGCAGCCCCTTGGATGCGAGCATGACATATTTAGCGTTACCTTCATCGGACCAACGTAACGCCACACCATCAGCATGAGCAACCGTCATCACCTGATCAACGAAGCCGTGCGCCAGCGTTTCGAGCGCGGTGGCACCAGCCACAAGCGTAGTAACCCGATACAGCGCTTCAAGCCGTGCATTTTTCTCTTCAAGCTGGGCGGTCTTCTCGACTACTTTTCCTTCCAGATTGCGATACATCGACTCCAAGTTTTCCGCCATGCCGTTAAATCCGTTCGCCAACGTCGCGAACTCGTCATTGCCCGCTGCACTGAAGCGTGAGCCCAGGTCACCGCGTTCAATTCTCGCGAACGCCTGCTTTAGTAGTCCGACGGGCTCCAGCACAAAGAGATAACCGGTGTAGACAAACGTTGCAGCACCGAGAACGGTCAAGCCCATCATGACCATCTGCAGCAAGTTCAAAAGTGCCGTCCACCGCGACAGGTGTCCCTCGATTGCAATGACCCAATGATCAATCTGGTCAACAAATTTGGCCGTTGAAGTCACCAGAATCTCTTCGCGTGACAGATTTTGCTGCGTCGCTGCCTCGCGAAAGCGAAGCCAGCTCGCGTTGATATCGGCAAACCCGGCAGTCACTGTATCGTCCCACGGAACAAATAGCGGACGGTCTGGATCGCCATCGCGCAGTAGTATCAGGGCGCGCTCAAAATCCGCGACATTGGCTGCAACACTGGCCTGGTCGCGCGTAGCCTGAGCGAGTGAAATTCGAAAAGCCAGCATGCGCATGCGACCGGCTTCATTAACCGCCGCTGCACCGCCCTCAAGCTGCCATGACACCCAGAGCGTTAGCGAAATCGCTAAAAATCCGAGTAAAAGAAACGGTGTCGCGGTCGCAGTGAGTTTTGCGCCAAGACTCCACCTCGAATCACGATTCATCGGTCGAACTCGACGAGTCTCTCAGTAGGCCATGTTGCCCAAAATACTCAACGAGAGCTTCTGGAAATACCAACGGATGAAGCTGATTTAGCCTCCACGGCCTGCTGGCACGATAGGCAGCGCCGCGCAGCTGGGTGGGCCAACAAACGGGTGTAGCCAATATCTTTGCCACACGCCTCGCAGAGGCCATAGCGACCACTCTGAAGACGATCAAGTGCGTTGGCAACTTCAGTAAGTTCACTCGAGTCTCGTTCTGCTCTGGCAATAGAAGTATCGGCATCAACGTCAGCGGCAGTCCAGTCGGCATCGCTTGCCGTTGTGACGGCAATTTCCGACGTGCCATCGGCATGCAATTCGCGCTCTACAACCAGCGACAAATCAATATAGCGCTGACGCAAGAGTTCACTCAGATCAGTTAGTTGCGTCGGCATCAATTGGGCAGGTGGCATCGTTTTTCTCCTCAACAGCGATCATCAGTCGAAACAATCAGTTTCGATTTGATTTCGATCAACCAGTACGCAGGCTTTGCCAATTACGCTTGCATCAATGTCGAATCAAACGATCACAGTCGACGACTTGCATGACGCGGGGCTCGCAGCGATCAATGTTCAAG
>JBBRGY010000381.1:0-3641 GCA_038223495.1 Burkholderiales bacterium
CGCGCGCGCATTGGCCGCGCCGACTCGGCAGAGGCCATCACCGCCGATGGCATCGATCTTTTCTTCGGCACAGCACGTTTTGTCGGTGTCGACACGGTTGACGTGGACGGCTTGCGCCTGCGCTTCAAGAAAGCGTTGATCGCCACCGGATCGCGCGCCGTGCTGCCAACGCTTCCGGGCCTCGACGACGCCGGCTACCTGACCAACGAGACGCTGTTCGACCTGACCGAACTCCCCGCCAGCGTGCTCGTGATCGGAGGCGGGCCGGTGGGCTGCGAGGTGGCGCAGGCGCTGTGCCGCTTCGGTTGCCGCACCATCATCGTCCATTCCCAGCCGCTGTTTCTGCCCAAGGAAGAACGTGATGCCGCCCAGTTGCTGGCCGAAGCACTCGCGCGCGACGGCGTCGAGGTTCACCTCAACACCAGAGCGGTCAACGTTCGTGTCGAAGGCGGAAAAAAGCTCGTCGAAACGATCAACGATGGCAACGTAGCGACGATAACGGTCGACGCAATCCTCACCGGCATCGGGCGCAGACCGGCGCTCTCGGGCCTGGACCTCGAAGCCGCAGGCGTTGCCTATGTCGCCGACAAGGGCATCGTCGTCGACGATTTCCTGCGTACTTCGAACCGACGAATCTTTGCTGCAGGTGACGTCTGCCTGGAGCACCAGTTCATCGATGTCGCTGCGGCATCGGCGCGCGTCGTCGTGCGCAATGCGCTGTGTTTCGGCCGCGAGCGCCTGAGTGCGATGACGATCCCATGGTGCACCTACACCGACCCCGAGATCGCCCATGTCGGCCTGTACGTGCGCCAGGCGCGCGAACGCGGAATCCCGGTGACCACCTACACGGTGCCGATGCACGAGATCGACCGGGCGATCATCGACGGCGAGGAAGGCGGCTTCGTGAAGATCCACGTTCGCGACGGCAGCGACACGATTCTCGGTGCCACCGTGGTGGCGCACCACGCCAGCGAGATGATCAACGGCCTGTCGTTGGCAATGATCGCCGGTATCGGGCTGGGAACCATTGCGCGTGTGATTCACACCTATCCTACGCAGGCTGAGGGCATCAAGATGGCGGCAATGGCCTATGCAGAGACATCGCTGCCACGGTGGGTTCAGTGGTTGCGGCGACAATGGTTCGCACGCTAATGGTGGCAATGAAAGGTTGACGACGTTTTGCCGTGAGCGAACCCGTCAATAGTCACTCGCCAATAACGGCGCTGCTTAGTCATGTACCCCCGAGATTTGGTTGCGACATTGCCGCTTGCGGCGTTGCAAACGGCAGCCTTTAAGTCGCGCCAAACATCAGGTGATTATCGGAAATTTTCATGACTTTCCGGGCAGATCGGGGCGGTGTAAAGATACTCGGAGCGCTCAATGCCCAGACGAATCATGGGTACGACTAGATTCAAACAGGAACCACGTCCGTCGTGCGGCTTCATCAAGCCATACTTCAATCAGGCTCGCCGTGGACACATCGTGGTGTTCATCGCACACGCTGTGCGCTTCACGCAAACGCGATCCCAGCACCTTGTTGTCTTCGCACAATTCAGCCAGCATGTCCGATGGTTCAACATACTCGGCGTCGTTATCAAGAATGCGCTGCGTGCGCGCAATGTGCCCAATAGAGCGCAACGTTAGCCCGCCGAGTTTGCGGATGCTTTCGGCCATCGGATCGGTCATCGCGAAGAGCTGGTCGGCCTGCTCGTCGAGCATTAGATGATAGTCCCGGAAGTGCGGCCCGCTCATGTGCCAGTGAAAGTTTTTCGTCTTCATGTACAGCGCGAAAACATCAGCGAGAATGCCGTTCATGACGGCGGAGATATCAGCTATCGCTGTCGCGTCAAGGTCTGACGGCGTGGCTAGCGGCGCGTTGCGCCGCTTCTTGAGTTCTTCGGTTCGTTCGGCGGTCATCGTATTCATGAGTGTCCTTAATCCAGAATCGGAAATTTCAGCGAGTGCAGAGTAGCTGCCAAAGCAGCAATAATCTCTTGGAGTTTGAATGTGACATTTCAGCGAGCCGCCGTCTGTTCGTTTTCATACACAAGGCCAGGAGTTCAGACTTTTAGTCAGTCCATTCAGTGTGGGCAACCGCACAGACATTCCTCTATTGCGAGCGGACTATTCGTTTCAACTCTGCCCATCGCCCATTGCCTACGCTGTGTCATCCACCCGAGAACTCATCGAACCATCTGCGAATGCGCTTCTGGCTGCGCTGCCGCGCGATGAGTATTTCGACTTGCTGGAGGATATGGAGTACGCGAGCCTCGCGTTTGGCGAAGTGTTGTATGAGACAGGGGAGCCCGTTCGATATGTCTTTTTTCCGAATGATTCTCTGATTTCATTGCTAACGGTTGTCGATACACATCATGCGCTTGAGGTAAGCATGGTGGGTCGTGAAGGTATGGTTGGAATTTCATATGCGCTGGGCGTTCGTCGATCACCCGTGCGAGCACTGGTTCACGGGGCCGGTACAGCAATGCGAATGAGCGCCTCCCGTTTCCGCTTTCAGTTTCGTCGCAGCGAGCACCTTCAGCGACTGGTGCATTTGCATACGCAGGCTTTGCTATCGCAGATCGCGCAAACCGCAGCGTGTAATCGATTCCATATGATCGAAGCCCGGCTGGCCCGGTGGCTGCTCATGACTCGGGATCGCCTTGGCAAGAGCGAGTTCAGACTGACTCACGAGTTTCTCAGCGAAATGCTCGGCGTGCGCAGAGTGGGCGTGACCAATGCGGCGCATGCGCTAAAGCTTCGTCATCTCATTGACTATCACCGTGGTGATATTTCCATCTTGGACAGCATCGGTCTCGAACGGTCGGCTTGCTCGTGTTACCGCCCGCTCACTGGGCCCACATGGCAACGTTGAGTGCCCGGCAATGCCCCCGACCATTGATGATCGGTCGCAGAACGATGGCAGCTCTTGTGCCACTGAAACTTACACCGCGGATACCTTGCCAAGTCGTGTCTTCATTGCAGTGTCTGCCAGCGCACATACAAGGACGCGTGATGAGGACAACATTGCTTCTAGCTAAACGCGTGTGCCTCAAGCGCTGGATAGTCTCATCCGTCCATCCAGCGAAAGCAAACAACATGAAACAAACGATCAAAAATTTCTCTTCATTGCAGGTCGGTTGCGCCCCCGCTTTCGCAAGCTCGATCACTGCGTATTAAGAAAGTATCTATGCCAACACCGTCCAGTACGCCCCCAACAACCTCCCATCCCGTGCCGACGGCCACTTCATTGAGAGCAGCCACTGAGATCCGCGCGGAGCTTAGCGCCATCGCCGAAGCAGCCGTCGTCAAAACCGAAATCGACGGCAACCCGTGGGCCGTCGCGGAAGATGAAGAGCGGCACCATGAGGCAGACGACCTCGTGGCCGAATTGAAAACTCAGCTTAAGTCTGAGTTGGAACAACCCGAGCCGGCATCCGATATCCAACCCGAATTGAGGAAACACGCCAAGTTGAAAAGTCTCAGCCAGATTACGAGCGCCACGGTCAATGCTGCCGATGGAGAGATCGGTCACGTCAATTCCGCTTTGTTCGACGATCAGTCGTGGACGATCCGCTTTCTGGTTGTCCGAGCGGGAACCTGGTTGACTGGGCGCGAAGTGCTGATCTCCCCGTATTCGGTTA
>JBBRGY010000382.1:0-3639 GCA_038223495.1 Burkholderiales bacterium
GAGCGATCTCCGTGATACATGCCGCCGACCTGGCTCACGGTGACGTGTGATTCGTCAATAAACATGAGCGAATTGCGCGGCATGTAGTCGATCAACGTTGGCGGCGGCTCGCCCGGCTGGCGTCCACTCATGTGCCGCGAATAGTTCTCGATGCCCTTGCAGAAGCCGATCTCAGCCATCATTTCAAGGTCAAAGCGCGTGCGCTGCTCGATCCGCTGCGCCTCGAGCAATTTCATCTGCGAAACGAAGAAATTTTTCTGCTCATGCAGCTCAATCTTTATCGCCTCCACCGCTTTCAGAACGCTCGATCTCGGCGTCGCGTAGTGCGATCCGGGGAACACCGTGAAGCGCCCGATTTTTTGCTTGATGTGGCCCGTGAGTGGATCGAACAGTTGCAACTGCTCAATCTCGTCATCGAAGAAGGTAACGCGTACGGCAGTTTCGGCGTGTTCAGCCGGAAAAATATCGAGCACTTCGCCGCGCACGCGAAAGCGCCCACGCGCGAAATCAGTGTCGTTTCGGTCGTATTGCATTTCGGTGAGGCGACGAATCGACGCGCGCTGATCGAGCTTGTCGCCCTCGCGCAAATGCAGAATCATCGAGTGATAATCCACAGGGTCGCCGATACCGTAAATGCACGACACGGAGGCGACGATGATGCAGTCCTTGCGCTCCATGATGCTTTTGGTGGCCGACAGGCGCATCTGCTCGATGTGCTCGTTAATCGCGCTGTCCTTCTCGATGAACATGTCGCGCGACGGCACATACGCCTCGGGCTGGTAGTAGTCGTAATACGAGACGAAATACTCCACCGCGTTATCGGGGAAAAACTCGCGAAACTCGCTGTAAAGCTGCGCCGCGAGCGTTTTGTTCGGAGCCATAACGATGGCAGGCCGTCCGGTGCGAGCGATGACGTTGGCCATCGTGAAGGTCTTGCCGGAGCCGGTGACGCCTAAGAGTGTCTGATACTGCAAGCCTGCGTCAATGCCGTCGACTAACGTCGCAATTGCGGTCGGCTGGTCGCCCGCCGGCGGGAAGGGTTGTTCGAGGGAATATGGGGAGTTCGGAAAGGTAACGCGCATCGCGGGATTATCGCTTGCTGCACACATAACTGTCAATTTGTACAGCTATTTACCCAAAATCAGCCTCATCGCCCGCCTTTGTACGGGAGCTGCTGCGCTGTGACTTTTCGCACACCGACTGACACAGCGCAAAGGAGAATGGTAAGAGAGCGGCATAGACTGTTCGAGTTAGAACTAATTTTTAGCGTCACATTTGGCGGTGAGCATCCGCAGCATCTTGTGAGGCAAGTTCAGATCGGGAGAAAAAGACATGCATCACAAAATTGACATTTCCACGTCGTGCGGTCGCTCGGCAGCTGCCTCTTCGCTTTTGGGATGCATTGCTTTCGCGTTGGCTAGCGCGTCAATGCCCGCGAATGCGGATATCCTGATCGGCCAGTCCATCGCTCGATCCGGCTCTCTTGCCCAGCAAGGCGAAGCCATTGTCAAAGGCTCCCTCGCCTACATCAACCGGATTAATGCGAGCGGTGGCGTGAACGGCGAGCGAATTGTGCTGAAAACGCTAGATGATGGAGGCGACTCCAGGCGAGCTGTCGACAACGCGCGTCAGTTGATTGGCGAGGGCGTGGTCGTCCTCTTTGGCATGGCTGAAGGTGGACCTTGCACCGCAATTTTGCCGGTTGTCACCGAGGCAAAAATTCCGCTCGTTGCCTGTATGGCCGGGTCGCCACAACTGCGAGAACCCTTCAACCGCTACGTTTTTCCTGTTCGGGCGGCTCATCTTGATGAATTTGCGTCGTTGCTCTCCACTGCCGCCGGCTTGGGTAACAAGACGGTAGCGTTAATCTATTCCGACAGCGAAAACGGCCGACTACACCTCGCTAACGTGACGCGCGTAGCAAAAGAGCGCGGCATGGAGATGTTGCTGCCGATTGCGGTGCCCGGCAATCCCGATATGAAGGCGATCGCCAAGCGATTGGTAGCGTCCAAAGTCGACGTTGTGCTCAATCATGGCGGCTATAGCAGCTACGCAGATCTGATTCGGGAAACACGTGCGCTCGGCCCGCGCCCCCTGTTTCTCGCGGTCAACTCAGGCGGACAGGAACTCGCTCGCCTGGCGGGTCCGGCCGGCAAGGGCACGATCATGTCGCAAATTGCGCCGTTCCCGAATTCGCGGGCGACGCCGGTTCAACGAAAGTACGAAGATGACCTGAAAAAGTCCTTTCCCGGCGAGCCGTTTGGCTGGTCGAGCATGGAGGGCTATTTGAGCGCGGTGGTTCTGATCGAAGGATTGAAGCGCGCTGGAAGGCACCCAACCCATGAAGTGCTGGTGACGGCTTTCGAAAAGATGGGGCGGGTTGACCTCGGCGGCTACGAGGTCAAATATGGCCCAAATGATCGCACCGGTTCAACGTTTGTCGACATCACCTTTATCAAGGCGGATGGCAAGTTCATACGATAGGCGCGTGAAATTCAGGGCTGCGGCGGTCACGGCCAAAGCCATTCGTAGCGACACGCTCACGCCTTCTTTAGAAACTCGGCTTTCAGCATAAAACTGCCCGCCTCCATGCGGCAATCGACCTCGTGATCGCCCGCGTCTGCAGGCAGGCGAATGCTCTTCACTTTGGTGCCCTTTTTGAGCGTGATCGACGAGCCTTTGACCTTTAAGTCCTTGATCAGAATGACAGAATCGCCATCCACCAAAGGGTTGCCGTTGGCATCACGCACAACGTTATCGGTGGCGGCGGCGTCGCTAACATCGGTCACCATCGGCCACTCATGAGCACAGTCTGGACAAACGAAATTTACGCCATCGGGATAGGTATTTGCCATGCCACACACGGGACAATCTGGAGTGGGGGTCGAGGCGCTGGTGTCGGACATTGATGTTCTGATCGGTTTCAAAGCGTTGGGATGAGCTATGCATTATCCGGGATCGGTAGCGACTCGGTCTATCCTTCGCGGATTGCACCGTCATTTCCCCAAGGGCGAGAAAACCATCTATGCACCCGACCTTGCCGCTGATTGTTCTGGTTCGCCACGGTGAAACTGCGTGGACGTTAAGCGGTCAGCACACCGGCCTTTCCGACATTGCCCTCACGGATGCGGGCTGTGACAGCGCCAAAGCACTGAACGCCACGCTCAAAAACTTCACCTTCGCCGCCGTGTTCACCAGCCCGCTCAAGCGCGCGCGCCAGACTGCTGAGCTTGCGGGCTACGGCGCTGTCGCCGCGCTGGAGCCCGATCTAAGCGAATGGGATTACGGCGATTACGAGGGCATTACCACCGCCGCGATCCGCGCCGAACGCCCGGACTGGCGGATCTTCGAGCATGGCTGTCCAAATGGTGAATCGCCAGGGGCCGTCGGCGAACGAGCAGATCGGTTGATCGTACGGATTCAGCAGATTCACGGTGCGTCAGGCAATGTGCTCATCTTCGCCCACAGCGACATATTGCGCGTGCTCGTTGCACGATGGTTGCGCCTGCCTGCGCTTGAAGGTCGCCGCTTTCTGCTCGCGACAAGTTCGCTAAGCGTGTTGGGCTATGACCATGATTTGGAAGAGCCAGCGATTAGACGGCTGAATCAGGCGGCTTCGGATGTTTTGGCGTCGCCGTA
>JBBRGY010000383.1:0-3638 GCA_038223495.1 Burkholderiales bacterium
CTTTTTCGTACGTCGCAATGCGTTTGAGCTGGCTAGTCGTGGCAACAATCACGCGCTGGCGGCCGAACGATTGAATGAACTCGAAGCCATCGTGAACCCAGCAGAGGCATCGCAAGTGTTGCTGGTGCGTTACGGGCGCAGCCGTCATGCGATGCGCGCATGTGAATACGCAGTGGCGCTCTCTTTGGCGCAACGTTGCATGGAGTTGGTACGTGCCCTAGAAATGCCCGACACCATGGCGGCGCTTTATCAGGCGGGCGTAGCTAGCGCGCTTCTCGGTCTCAACCGCCTCGCCGAGGCGCACACCATGTTCACCGAACTTCTTGTCAACATGATGCCCGGACAAAGGTTAGTGCACGAAAGAATGTGTGCGCTAATTGACGCCACTACCGCGCTAGATGAAATTGAACATCTAGAGTGGACCGACAAACGCTTAGCTGCGACTCGCCTCGTCCCGCTACGAGCGCAGCTTACTGACTATTTGCGGATCAGTGGCGGCCGACTGATGTCACTGGAAACCCAGACGCTTCCGCTAATCACCAGTCGTCTGGTGGCGGCAATCTTCGCACACGGTATGGGTACAGACGCATTTTCAGAAAGTGTTCGATCACAGGGTCTCGCGCCGCCCGATACACGCCCCGTATGCTGGCCCTGGTTGCTACATGTGCGATTATTCAATGGATTTTCCATTGAAGGTTTATCCACCCCGTTAACTCTAGAGTGCGGCAAGAAGGGTGAGTCGAAATCGATGCAAATATTGCAGTATCTGGCGGCGCATGCGCCTGCTTCGGTGTCTGCACAACGCATGGCAGACAGCTTGTGGCCAGAGGCCGACGGTGACAAGGCGATGCGCTCGCTCGACGTGGCGCTCACTAGGCTGCGCCAACTGTTGCCCGATGCCACGTTGCTAGTTCGCATTGAAGGAAAAATCGGGTTCGACGTGTGCCGTGTGTGGTGCGACACTCATGCTGCGCTCATACATGTGGAGCAGTTGCGCGAGCTATCGACCGAGAATGGCATGAGCCCCAGCGCACAAGCAAGCCCGAATGCGAACGGTGAATCTGCTCGCCACCAGACGCAAGCCCGCACTGCACTCGCACTGCTATCACTCTATCGCGGGCCAGCCCTGCCAGATTCACGAGAACCATTTGCACGGGAGCGGGCCGCCTTCTTCCGCTCGCAAGTGGCGGGAGCCACGCAGATCGGTTTACGCTCTGCGATTCGATTGTCCGACTCAACGATAGCCGAAGAGATCGTGCGCAAAAGCGTCGCCCACGGCCTGCCCGCCGATGTCGTGCGCTCGGTACTCGCCGACTTGTTGGCGCGCGGCGAAGACACTTCGCGACGGGCGGCGCAGTTAACCGACGTGTTTGAGTTGGCGCGGGCGTAAAGCAACCGACAGTGCCGGGCTCAGAGGGGTTGGTTCGTCGCGATGTGGCGGCTTAGCGGCTAGCAGCCAATCCACGCCCTCATCAATGCTTGTGTGTTCGACGCCACTCGCAAGCGCCGAGCCGCAGCGCAGGCATGGTGTGGTAGCAACGTTATTTGTGGCCTGTAGGGCGTTTGTAGGGGAATTGTAGGGTCGCGCCGCCTAAGATTGTCACCACCAGACTTGTCTGTCTTTTAAGCCTCAAAGGAACTTCCATGCGTGCCGACGCCATCCGAACTACGTGCAAATCCGCACGACACCTGCTGTGCCTCTCACTGCTTGGTGCCGCATCAATGGCATCAGCGCAAAATCTGTTGAACAATCCCAACTTTGCAGGCGGCACGCTCGCTCCGTGGGGCGCAGGCATTACTACGTTTGACCCGCAATCGGCGAGCGCCGATGGCACGGGTTCAGCTTCGGGCACCTACACAGGGGCAAACGGCGTCGCACTCGCGATGAATCAATGCGTCCTTGTCACTCCCGGAAATTACTACAACTTCGCCGGCAAAGTACTCATTCCGTCAGGCCAAACCACACCCGGTTCGACTCATCTGTACACCAAGTGGTACAGCTCAACGACGTGCGGCGTTGGATACATCTCTGGATCAGACAATGAATCCAATTCCGTAATCAGTCCGGCGGCCGCGAACGGCACGTGGATCGCTGTACAGGGCGACGGTATCGCACCGGTTGGCGCTCAAAGCGTGTGGCTTGCTGGCTCTATTTTCAAGAACAGCAGCAACTCCACGTTACAGGTGAAGTTTGACGAATTGTCGTTTCAACTCGCGCCGCCCGGAAATTTCGTGCTAACCGTCACCCGAAGCGGTGCGTCAACCGGTGCGGTTACCGGAATCGGTATCGACTGCGGCGGCTTTGGCAACGATTGCACACAATCGCTCGCGCCCAACGCAACGATCACCCTCACCGCGATCCCTAACTACTACGCAAATTTCGCGGGATGGAGCGGCGGCGGTTGTGGCGGCACCGCGCCCACCTGCACCGTCACGATGAGCGCCGCACAAAAAGTGGACGCCAAGTTTGATGTTGCGCCGACCTTCCCGCTCGCGCTCACGATTACGGGCACAGGCGCGGGTACTGTCGTATTTAGTACCGAGGACTCTGATTGCAGCGCCTCGTGCATCGCGAATATTCCTGAGAATAAAACGACTACGCTCACGGCTACAGCCGCCGCTGGATCGGTGTTTGCGGGTTGGAGCGGCGGGGGTTGCAGCGGCACGGGCACCTGCACCGTCACGGTGACGGCGGCGACGGCAGTCACTGCAACCTTCAATCTGGCGGCGGTTGTACCTACGGCGACCATAAGCGTCCCAACGTTGAATTTCGCGATGTTGCTCTTGCTCACCGTATTCACCGCAGCATTGGCCTGGGCATTTAGCGGCAACGCGCGTCGACCGCGTTGACCGAGGCGAACAGGAATGGGCTGCGACGCGCAACGGGTCCATAACGCGCTGGCGATTGCAGACGCGTCATCAACTCCACGAGCAACGAGGCCCACGGGCCGAGCGCGTAACAAATAAGTTCGGGTAGTTCGCCAAACACCACAACCCGTCCTTGACAAAGAATCGGCGCGCCAAACCCTCGAGAACCGTGATGAATTCGGAGCGATAATTCACCACGCTCGACACTTTGTTCGAGATGTGCCGCGAAAGAAGGAGCACTCACGAGATGGCGCCGCAGCCCGCCCGCATGTGCCTTGTTTTTTGCCCTTCAGCATGTCAGCGATAGCGGCATCGATTTCAACGCGCGCCTGATTTTTCAAGCTCACCTCGACGGTCGCGAGTTGGCCCGACTAAACAATTTCAAAGTCCTCGTGCAATCGACGACGCGTGATCGATCTCACAGCGGATCGCGCTGACGGCGTACACTAAAAATCCATCGGCTCACCCATCGCGCTTAGCTACATAGCAACCGAGGCGAGAACATCCGCGACGCGCGGGTACGCCTCCTGCATCCGCCAGACGCGTCATCGCAAAGCGGAACCGCTCACGGGGCGAGGCTCATGCCACATTGATCGACCAGATAGCTGCGAATTTGTGCCCACGTCGTGCGCTTTGCGACCGCACCCACCGCGCCATTGGTGACCGCAGCGCCCGTCATGCCCATCGCCACTCGTGCGAGCATCAGCGCGTCAGTCGTAGCCAGCACGCTGCCGTCGCCATCGATATCCATCGTGCAGCTTTTGTAGCCA
>JBBRGY010000384.1:0-3635 GCA_038223495.1 Burkholderiales bacterium
TGAATGCCGATCCCGCAAGCTGGCGTTTCGCATCGCCGATTAACGCTGAAGGGCTTGCGAAATTACTTGGTAGATTTGAGGTTGTCGTCATTCCCGATGGCATGGGCGGCTTCGAGCACAACGCCGCGCTGTTGGTGGTCGATGGTCGCGGTCGCTTGGTGCGCATCTTCGACTACGCGGAGATGGAAGCGGCCCTAGCGTATGCACAGTATCTTTCGACGCAATCAGAGTCGACTTCGCAAAAAGCAGCCGGCTGATGAACGCTTTCAGATGCGCGCTTGATCGTTACGGAAAAGTCGTTGGCTTGGTCGCACTCGTCGCACTTGTCACTGAGCCGCTGCGGCATGCGCTTGAGGCGCAAATGTCGATGCACATGCTTGTGCAATTTCCAGCGCTGATTTTGACCGGCATGTTACTCGCTGGAGCGCCATCGACCAAAGCCCGCGCGAAGCTCGCACAATGGAACGCGCACGGCATTGCTGGCTTAACGTTTGCGGCGCTGGTGCTGGCGTTCGCGATGATCCCGCGCCTGCTTGACCTCGCATTAGTTGATGCGCGTGTCGAAATCGTCAAATTCATAGCGATGCTGCTATGTGGCTTAGCGTTGCGCGTGTCGTGGCGCAATGCTGGCGTAATCGTTCAAGGGTTTTTCTTGGGAAATGTATTGCCGATGATGGCGATTGCCGGATCGCTATACGAAACAGCACCAGCGCGCGTCTGTAACGCCTACCGTCTGGATGAGCAGCAGTGGGTCGGGCAATGCCTCACCATCGTCGCAGGCTGCATTGCTGCCGTATGGCTCGCGCGCGCATTCTGGAACATGACCGACAAGCAACGACCGACCGCAGTACAGCCGCCCGCATCACTTCAAGTGCTGACGCGTCGCGAATGACTCAAAGCAGCTAAGAGCGAGACAATCCCGTACACCGCCACTACAAAAGCACGTGCTGCGTCATCACGTCGAACGGCGTTTTTGAGTCACCACGCACGCTGTCGGTTTCAAAATAATCGTTCCAGCCATTCTCGGCCAGCACGCTGAGATAGGCGTCCCCCATCGCAACATTCGGAAACCGCCAGACGCAAAAAAACTGATACCGATCAGTCGTTGCATCGTGGTTATTTTGTCCCCACGCGACGACGTCGGCTTTACTGCCGAGTCGCAACCGCGTCAGCGCAGTCACCTTACTCAGATAGGCCGTTCGGGCGGGTTGCGAAAGCGCGAGCCAACTCTGTTTTGGTTTCCACAGGCCTATAAAAACTTGCATGTGCGGTGACCTCAATACGTCAAGATGGGAATAGGGAAATTACAGAGTGACGCGTGCGTTTGCGTGGTTGGGGGCAGCGACGCCAACAAAAAAAGCATGCAGCATGTGCTGCACAATTTCCTCGCCAGAGTAGCTGTTGCCACGTTGCATATAGTCAAGCGTCGGATCGCACGAGCGCGCATAAATCGCGGTGACGATGTAGTCGGTCGGCAGCTCGATTGACAGCGTCCCGTCGGCTTTAGCCTGGTCGACAAGCGACGAAAGCGCAGCATTCAGCGTGAAAAGCGCCGCCAGATAAACCTCGTCAGTCATCAACGAGTGCTCCAGCGCACCGTTGGTTGATGGCAGGTGCGGAATGCTGCCTTTCAGTCGCTCTTGCAGCACCCATTCCAGCATTTGGCGCAGTTTTTCGACGGCTGACGCATCCGTCGGCAGCCCCGAAAGCCGCGTGATCGAGCGCTCGAAAAGGCGCGTCATGGTGCGCGCGGCGAGCTTTTCTTTAGACGGGAAATGCTTGTACAGACTGGCTTTGGCGATGCCGACCTCAGCAGCCACCACATCCATAGTCATCTCTTCATAGCCGAGCTTCCCGAGGAGCTGGTGCGCTGCGTCGAGGATCGCTTCCTCACGCATTTCTAACTGGCGCAAACGATAAGGGGTTGCCAAAATTGAACTTTCAGGTAATAATTTGAACTAATGAGTTCAATTATTTACTAAGTAGTGTGAATTAAGGCTTTAAGGGCCCATTCAGACCGTTCAGTAGTTTTGTGACCATTTGTTTATTTTAGGAGTTAATCATCATGTTCCGTCCCCTCAAATCCGTTATTGCTGGCTTTGTCAGCGTTGCCCTGATGTCCGGCGCCGCTCTCGCAGTCGCCCCAGGCACCGTTGTTGACGTTGCCGTTGCCAATGGCAATTTCAAAACCCTTGTCACCGCCATCAAAGCGGCAGGTCTTGCCGACACCCTTTCTGGCAAAGGCCCATTCACCGTGTTCGCGCCAACAGACGCTGCGTTCGCCAAGCTGCCAGCAGGCACGGTTGACGCGCTCCTCAAGGACATCCCGAAGCTGAAGGCAATCCTGACGTATCACGTAGTTTCTGGCGCAGTGATGGCCAAAGACGTGAAAACGGGCATGGTTCCAACCGTCAACGGCCAATCGCTCGACGTGAAAGCTGATGCGATGGGCGTTATGGTCAACGGCGCAAAAGTCACAACCGCCGATGTGAAAGCATCGAACGGCGTGATCCATGTGATCGATACCGTTTTGCTGCCGAAATAATTCGACTGCATTCCATCAACTCCGGCATCGGTCGAACGATGCTGGAGTTTTTTTATCGCCTTTTTTAGCGTCCTCTCTTGTTTTGGAGCACCCGATGAAATTGCCAACGTATCTTCGCTACTTCGCCGCGCTGACCGCGACCTCCCTGCTCGCCGCCTGCGGATCAGATAGCCACGAGCCCACGCCGATTGCCCCGGCTTCCATTCTGGCGACTGCGCAAGCCACACCCGACTTGTCGTCCCTCGTGGCCGCTGTGCAATTTGCCAGCGACAACAACGACTTGGTGAATTTATTGGGCGCAGCCGGAACCCTGACCGTCTTCGCCCCCACCAATGCCGCGTTTGACAAACTAGCGCAAACGCTCACTGGCAACGCCAACGCGAAAGGCCCGGACATCCTCGTCCCCGCCAACAAGGCGCTGGTCAAGGCAGTATTGCAATATCACGTGCTCACTAGCGTAGTGAAGGCAGCCGACATTCCGTTTGGCAAGGCAATCACGCCCGCAGGCGGCGGCTTCTTCAAGATTGATGTGGTGAGCGGCAAGCCGGTAATTACCGACGGTCGCAATCGCAAAGCCAACATCACCGCGACTGACATCGCAGCCAGCAACGGCGTTGTGCACCTGATTGACGCGGTCTTGTTACCTGCGGATAAAACCATCGTGCAAACTGCGATTGCGTCGAATCCTGAATTCACGAGCCTGGTCGCTGCATTGCAGTTTGCGAGCAACGACGGCGACCTGGTAGCGACACTCTCCGGCACCGGCCCGTTCACTGTGTTCGCTCCCACGAATGCTGCCTTTAACGCATTGGCACAAGAGTTGACCGGGAACGCCTCCGCGACTGGCCCCGATTTGCTAACGCCCGCCAACAAAGCCTTGCTGCGCTCCGTGCTCACGTATCACGTCGTGGCGGCACGCGTACTAAAGGCAGACATTGCGCTCAACACGCCGATCACCACGGTTCAAGGGAAAACCTTCGTCATCCAGGCGAATGCAACCGGCGTCGCAATCACCGACGGACGTAACCGCGTGTCGAATATCACCGCAACGGATGTTCTGAACTCAAACGGCGTGATCCACGTCATTGAC
>JBBRGY010000385.1:0-3633 GCA_038223495.1 Burkholderiales bacterium
CGGCGGTGCATCTGCGTCTTTCGCCAGATTGTCGATGCGCTGTACCGACGCCGCTTCGGTCAAGCGCTTGATCAGCAGGAGCGTGGCGAACACCATGCCAACTTCCACGGCAACCGTGAGGTCGAACAAAACCGTCAGTAAAAATGTGCTGATGAGTGTGGCGTTGCGCAGCGGCGTGTATCGTCTCAGCGCCTTGAACTCGTGCCAATCGCCCATGTTCATCGCAACCCACATGAGGATCGCGGCAAGCGCGGGCAGCGGCACGTATTTCGCGAGCGGACTGGCGACGAGCAACACGAGCAACACGGTCAGCGCGTGCACGCAACCTGCGACTGGTGTCGCGGCACCATTGCTGATGTTGGCACTGGTGCGCGCCATCGCGCTGGTCGCAGCGAGGCCGCCGAAGAGCGGCGAGACAAAATTCGCGATGCCCTGCGCAATCAATTCCTGATTGGGATCGGTCTGATCATGGGTCATCTTGTCGGCGACGACCGCGCAGAGCAGTGATTCGATCGCACCCAACAGCGCGATAGTTACTGCCGGTGGGATCAAGCTGCCCAGTTGTTCGATCGTGAACTGCGGCAATTGCGGCATCGGCATCACCGCTTTGATCTCGCCGAATTTGGAGCCGATCGTTGCGATTCCCGTGTCGAAAAGAACAGTCGGGATCGTCGCGAACAGGAGCACCAGAAATGGTGATGGCACGTAGCGGGACAGGCGAGCTGGCCAGAGTTTCAGTAAAAGAAACGAGCACAGCGCGAGCACAATTGACGGCCAGTGTGCGGTGGGCATTGCCGCCGCTAACGCCTTCGTAATACCGAAGAATTCGCCGGGCATTTTTTCGATGTGCAACCCGAAAAAATCCTTGATTTGCGATAGCGCAATGAGCACCGCGATGCCATTGGTAAATCCGATGATCACCGAATTCGGCACAAAGCGAATTAGTCGCCCCATTTTCATTGCGCCCATAACCATCAGCATCACGCCGGCCATCATGGTGCAAATCATCAGATTCGCCCAACCGTATTTCGCGAGGATCGCGTAGAGCACGACGATAAACGCGCCCGTCGGACCACCGATGCAGAGCCGCGATCCGCCGAGCGCCGAGATGATGAGACCCGCGACCACGGCAGTGATCAGGCCTTGTTCTGGCGTGACGCCACTGGCAATCGCGAACGCCATCGCGAGCGGAATAGCGACGATGCCTACGGTCAGACCAGCCAGCAGATCAGCACGAAGTTTGTCAACGGTGTAGTGGGCGAGCTCGCTAACGAGTCGCGGCCGGAAGGCCAGGCTCAGCATTTGAAGTGCCTTGACGTCCTACTGCGAAACGACCTTGCACATGCGGATGGGCTGCAATGCGCTGGCAAAGACAGTGGAAAAAGTGCGCTCCGAATCCACCGAAAATCCGAGCTTTTCAAAATACGCCCGATATTGCGGCGAATAGGTATCAACCGGAATTCGGATGGAGCGCACTTCGTCCGCACGCGCCAATTTCTCCAGCGTGTTGAGCAACAAGCTCGTGAAACCACGGCCGGAGAATGAGCGCGTCACACCAAGGCGTCGCAATTCCCAGCAACCGTCGCGCGCACGCACATAAGCGAGTGCAGCGACGGGCAAACTGTTGCGGTAAAGCACCAGACCGCCACCGGCCCGAAGGTCGTCAGCGATCTGGGTGGGGTTTGACACGCGTTTACGACGCGAAATTGCCACCCGTTCCGACCAGTCGCCATTGGCGAGCGCCGATACGATTGGCGCATCGCGGGAACTCGCTTTGAGAATTTTGTACTTGTCTTGCTCGAAGACAGTGCGGGTCGCTGCGAACATTGTGATCTAAGTTACTTTCATACCGGCTCGTGCGCCAGCGTGCGGATTCAGGATGTACAGGCCCGAGGCATGCTTGCCGTCTCTCGCCTCATTGTCATCCTCTTTACCCGATGCAGCAAGCACCATGCCTTCCGACACGCCAAACTTCATTTTCCGTGGGGCCAGATTAGCCACTAGTACGGTGAATTGGCCAATCAGGTTTTCTGGCGCGTATGCGGACTTGATGCCTGAAAAGACGTTGCGCAGTTTCGGCTGACCCATTGCGTCAGTTTCAGCGACGTCTAAGGTCAGGCGCAGCAACTTGTCGCTGCCTTCAACGTGCTCCGCATTCACAATTTTTGCGACGCGCAGGTCGATTTTTGTGAAATCGTCGATGCTGATGAATTCGCTGGATTTTTCCGGGGCGTTGGCGTGAAGCCCGGTGGAAGCGGCCCTCTTGGCCGCGTTTCCGCTGGAAGCGCCTTTGGATGCGGGCTGCGGGGCTGCGGTTTTTTGTGTTGCGTCCGGAAGTAGGCCGAACAGTTCATCTAGTTGTTTTTCTTCGACTCGGGCCATCAGGTGTTTGTATGGCCGTATGCTCGCCGGCCAATTCGTAGCATCGCTCCACACGTAATCTCTGTCAAAGCCAAAAAATTCGTGCGCTACCACTCGCGACGTCCGCGGCAAAATTGGCGCCAAGTAAACCGAAAGCACGTGAAAGCAGAGAAGTGTTAGCGAACAGACATCGTGGAGGACCAGCTTTGATGCCAAATCATCCCGTTTTGCGAGATCCCATGGTTTTGCGCCATTGAAATATGTGTTGACGACATCCGCGATTTCCATAATCAGTCGAACAGCCTGCCCAAACTGGCGATCGGCGATACATGTGGCCACCTGCTCGCCCAAGCTGTAGATCGCGCCGTTCGGCGCGAGCAGCTGAGCTTGATCTTCATAGAAAGATTGGTGCTCACTGTGTTTCTCGCCAGCGACAATTACCCCGGCGGTACGACCATGCGAAAGTTGCCCTTCGAACTTTGCCGTGATAAAGCCAGCTGCTCTGCTCGCAATATTTACAAACTTGCCAATCAAATCCGAATTCACGCGTGCCATGAAGTCTTCGGCGGTGAAGTCGATATCTTCAACGTGTGAGTTCAATTTAGCCGCGAGGTAATAGCGCATCCACTCCGGGTTCATGCCGAGCTGAAGATACTTGAGCGGATCGATGCCCGTGCCCCGGCTCTTGCTCATCTTCTCGCCGCTCACGGTGACGAAGCCGTGCACGTTGACACTGTCTGGCACTTTGTAGCCGGCGAATTTGAGCATCGCTGGCCAGAACAGTACGTGGAAATAAACGATGTCCTTGCCGATGAAGTGAATCTGCTCGGTGTCGTCGGCGGCCATGAATTCGGCGAACGTTCGTGGCTCGCCGTTCGCTTTGGCTTTGCCCGTCTCGAAGTAATTCTTCAGCGCGGCGAGATATCCCACTGGTGCATCCAGCCACACATAAAAATATTTGCCCGGCTCATCAGGAATCGGAATGCCAAAGTAAGGCGCATCGCGCGAAATGTCCCAGTCGCCAAGCTTGCCGTCTTCGCCAAGCCATTCCTTGGTTTTGGCGATGATTTCGCTTTGCAGTCGCTTCTTGCCGTGACGATCCAGCCCGTTCGTACCGTCCGTCCATTCGCGCAAAAATTCGACGCATTTTGGATCGGACAGTTTGAAGAAAAAATGCTCACTAGAGCGCATCTCAGGCGCAGCACCCGATAGCGTTGAGTACGGATTTTTGAGATCCGTCGGCGCGTAAACAGCACCGCAGTTTTCACACGA
>JBBRGY010000386.1:0-3590 GCA_038223495.1 Burkholderiales bacterium
AATTCC
This sequence comes from Burkholderiales bacterium, assembly GCA_038223495.1. GTDB lineage: Bacteria > Pseudomonadota > Gammaproteobacteria > Burkholderiales > Casimicrobiaceae > Casimicrobium. The sequence continues at coordinate 7 of JBBRGY010000386.1, forward strand.
AGTACAGCGTCGTCATCGGGCAAGCGCCCGTCCCGGACTTGATTTCCGGCTTGTAACGGCAGCCCTGGCAATAGTTGCTCATGCGCTTCACGTATGCGCCGCTGGCCACATAGGGCTTGCTCGTAAAGCGCCCGCCATTGGCGAAAAGCGCCATGCCCGCCGTGTTCGGCAGCTCAACCCACTCCACCGCATCAACATAAACAGCTAGATACCAGTCGCATAACTGCTGAGGCTCAATTTCGGCGGTGATGCCGAACATGCCGGTGATCATCAGGCGCTGAATGTGGTGCGCGTAACCGTATTCGAGCGTTTGCGTCACTGTTTGCTTCAGGCAATTCATGCCGGTGTCGCCGGTCCAGTACCACTTTGGCAGGGCGTTCTTGTGGCTGAAATGGTTGGCAGTCTTCATCCCGGGCATGTCGAGAAAGTACACACCCCGCATGAACTCGCGCCAGCCGAGAATCTGCCGGATGAAGCCTTCGACACCCGCGAGACCCAGCTTTCTTTCATGCAGCGCAGCCTCTGCCGCCGCGATCACTTCGCGCGGGTTGAGTAGCTTCAAGTTCAGCGACGTAGACAACAATGAGTGCCAGCCAAACGTCATTCCCGCCCACATTGCATCCTGATGAGGGCCAAACGCATCAAGGCGGTCGTCAATGAAGCTTTTCAGAGCAACCAGCGCCTCGCTGCGCATTACCGGCCAGTTGAAATTTTCCAGTGTTCCGGGATGATCGGCGAACTCGTGGGCGACAAGTGCCAGCACTTCATGCGTGATCTTGTCGTGCGCAAACTGCGGCGGCTGCGGCAACAATCCTGGCCCGGATTTGCCAAAACTCTTTCGGTTATCGCTATCAAAATTCCACTGACCGCCTAGCGGATTCGTGCCCTCCATCAGCACGCCGTGCTCGCGCCTCATGTTGCGATAGAAAAACTCCATGCGAAGGCTTTTGCTGGCACCCGCCCAATTGGCGAACGCTTCGCGTGAACAAATGAAATGGCGATCTGTACGAATATCGAGCGGCAGCTTAGCTTTGGCGGCCGTCACGTTCAACGCCTGCCAGACCCGCAAGTCGCCTGGCTCAACGCATACGATGGATTCGGGCTGATACCGCTCAATCGCCGCGAGCCAGCCCGCCTGTAGCGTCGGGTCGCGCTCTTTGTCCAGCGTGCGGTAGTCGACGCGGATTTTTTTGCCTTGCAGCTCAGCCGCGAAGTGCCGCATCGCTGACAAAAACAACGCTGTCCGTGCCTTGTGCGACCAGACGTGCGTCGATTCTTCTCGGGATTCAACCATCAACACCACGTCGGTCGCCGCGTCGAAGTCGTCGAAAGCGGCGGAATCGTGATTAAGTTGATCGCCCAACACGACGACCAAACGGCGACAAGCACTCATGCTGGTTTCCTCGCGCTCGACCCTGACGACTTATTGACCCGGCAGCGATCCGAGCAATACTTCACCTCGCCCCAGTTCTTCGCCCAAGCCTTGCGCCACGTCATTTCGCGACCACACGTTACGCACAATTTAGATGGCAGCGATGCCTTGTTGCCCTTAAAACTCACGTCAAAACCTCTTCTATGCTGCTGCGCGCTCCGCCCGCCACTGCCGCAGTGCCGCCAACATGTCGGCAAGCGTGCCAGTCGGCGTAACCCCGGAAATATCACGCCGGATACGACGAATCAGCTCGCCGCCGACCCAGATCGCAGTCGTCGCCGGAACCACCGAGCGCAATGATTCAAGGCTCGCCACTGCCTGTTTGGAGCTAAATGAAGCCGAAAACGACAGCGCGACCACGTCCGCCTCAAACGCCACCGCAGCCGCTGCAATTTCTGGAATCGGCACCTGAGTCCCCAGCGACACACACTGCACACCCTCCGGGGCCAGCAGGGCCTCCACCAACAGCAAACCCAGCGAATTCACCTCATTCGGCAGCGTCGCCAGCACAATGCGCGGCGGCTGCATGCTGTTCGCCCCGCCAGACGTAGGCAGCATCGCCGCGCGCAACACCATTTGCACCTGCTCGGTGTAAGCGCGCTCCTCGAACACTGCCACCTCGCCACGCATCCAGGCCTCAGTCACGGCGCGGTTGAGCGGCGCGACCGTCTCGATCACAAATTCCTGCAATCCCTGCTTCATGAGCGACAAGCTCAGGAGCTGACGCAAACCACCTGTGTCGTGGTCGTGAACCAGGTCAAGAATCTGCCGCTGCAAGTCGCCCGACTCGTCGCCACGACGGGGACGTGTCTGGCGATTTGCCAACGTGTCGAGGTCGCTTTCTGACAAAGCCAGCAGTTTGCCCGGACGATGACCGGCGTCCATCAGGCGCTTGATCGTGCGCAGGCGCTCAACCTGTGGCAGCGGATAGAGCCGCTCGCCATTCGGATCACGTTCTGGAAGCGGGAAACCGTAGCGCCGCTCCCACACCCGCAATACGTCCTTGGACAAGCCGGTGTCACGCTCCACCGCGGCAATCGAGAGATGTGACGCGATGCTGGGAGGTGTTTCGGGAACTGCGGCGATTTCGGTCGGAGAGGTCATTACGTCTTAAAAATTGAGCGAAGGGGCGAATTCGGTGAAGACTCGGGAACCAAATCACAAACTGTGAAGCCGAACGCAGTCTAGGACAAGAACATGATACTGTCTAGGACATGAAATTGGTAATTCGTTTGCTCAGCCTTCTAACCGCCTGGTCGGCAACCTCCGTTTTTGCGGCGGGCACCTGTCCAGACGTGCTCAATCACTCGGTCGAACCGCTGACCGGTGGCAAAGCGCAATCCATGTGTCAATACGAGGGGCGCGTGGTGCTCGTGGTCAATACCGCCAGCGAATGCGGCTACACCGGCCAATACGAAGGCTTGCAGGCGTTGTACAAAAAATATGCTAACCGCGGTTTGGTGGTTCTTGGCTTTCCGTCCAACGCGTTCGGTGGACAAGAACCGGGTAGCAACAAGAAAATTGCCGAGTTCTGTCAGGCCAATTTCGGCGTCACGTTCCCCGTGTTTGCCAAGGTTGAGACGATTCCGCTAAGCAAAGACCCGGTTTTCGCAAGCCTCGTCGCCGCGACCGGAAGCGCACCGAAGTGGAATTTCCACAAATATTTGATTGACCGCTCAGGCAAACGCGTGGAGAGCTTTGAAAGTGGCGTGGAACCCCAAAGTGCGCAGTTTGTACAAAGAATTGAAGCGCTGATCGCGCAGCGGCCTTGAGGCTAGCGGCCCGCTAACATTGACCCATGAACGCATTTGACCGCGCGCTGTACCCGGCGCTGCAAACTCTCGACGACACACAGTCCCTGCCCGATGCCAGACATCTACCGATTCAACGCGTCGGCATAAAAGCGCTGCGCTATCCGGTGCAGATCGTCACGTCCTCCGGCGAAGTGCAGGGTACGGTCGCCACATTTGCCATGTACGTCGGATTGCCGGAGCAGGTGAAGGGCACGCACATGTCGCGCTTCATCCAGTTGCTGGAAGATGAGCGCGCGCCGATCAGCTCGCAGGGTTTCCTCGCGATGGAAAAACTCATGCGCGAACGGCTCGACGCCGCAACCAGTTATCTGGAAATGTCGTTCCCGTACTTCCGTCGC
>JBBRGY010000387.1:0-3585 GCA_038223495.1 Burkholderiales bacterium
CGGCAAAGCGAGAAACAGGCCGCTTATTTCGTCTTTTTCCTGTATTGCCAAAGAAACACGAGCCTGAGCGATACGATTTAGCTTTTGTGGAGAACGCGTGTTGATCATCGAACGAAGGTGATCAGCACGGATGGGACAAAAGCCACGACGATCACACAAACCGAGCAATTTATGCTGGTGACGTCGGAATTTGAATTCGTCGGCGTCGCTGGCCGCGGGGAAATTCATCGTTGAGCGCGTGTCGGTGGTTTGCGGAACGAACTTGCAACGCAGGCGGTCTCTAGCGACTTCCGACGCGTAGAATTCGACGTGATGTCCCTCCTTTCCCGCTACGAGTTGGAGCTTGGTGTGCGCTATGTGCGTGCCAAGCGTCGCAACAGTTTCATCTCCTTCATTTCGCTCATCTCAATGCTCGGCATTGCGCTGGGCGTGGCCGCGTTAATCATCGTCATTTCGGTGATGAATGGGTTTCAGAGCGAACTGCGTGAGCGCATGTTGGCGGCTACGGCGCATGTCGAGGTGAAGGGCTTTGATTCGCCGCTTGCCGACTGGCAGAGCGTGGCCGCGACGCTCAAAACGAATCCCGAAGTCGAAGCCGTCGCGCCTTACGTGCAGGGCGAAGGTATGTGGCTCAACGGATCAATCAGCAAGCCCTCGCTGGTACAGGGCATCGATCCGGCGAAAGAAGCGCAAATTGCCACGATCCAGAAGCACATGAAGGTCGGAACGCTCGACGCCCTGAAACCTGGCGGGTGGGGCGTTATTTTGGGTGTGGATTTAGCACGCAATTTGGGCGTTAGCGTTGGCGAAAAAGTGACGCTCGTTTCCACGCAAACGACAGTAACGCCCGCCGGATCAGTGCCGCGAATCAAGACTTTCACGGTCGTTGGTTTGTTCGAAATAGGCTGGATTGAGGCGGATAGTCGCGTCGCACTGGTTGAAATGAGCGATGCGCAACGGCTTTATCAGTTCGGCGATACCGTTTCTGGCATTCGCGTCAAGCTTCACGATTTAATGCAGGCGGACGCAGTGACGGGGCAATGGCTCAAGTCGCTGCCCGCTGGTATCGAAGTCAAGCCGTGGACGCAGGCGAACGCGAGCTTTTTTAAAGCCGTGCAGATGGAAAAGCGCGTGATGTTCATCATCCTCACGCTCATCGTCGCTGTGGCTGCGTTTAACCTCGTGAGCACCTTGGTCATGGTGGTGACCGACAAGCAATCCGACATTGCGATTCTGCGCACGCTCGGTGCGCGACCATTCAGCATCATGCAGATTTTCATCGTTCAGGGCAGCATTATCGGCGTTATTGGCACCTTGATTGGGCTCGTGCTTGGACTGCTCGTGGCGTTCAATCTCGATCATGTTGTCGGTGCCATTGAGCGGCTATTCGGCGTCACGTTCATCGATAAAACGGTTTATCTGATCACCGAGTTGCCGTCTAAAGTTTTGATGAGCGACGTAACAACGATCACGCTCATGAGTCTCGGGCTCTCGTTGCTGGCGACGCTGTACCCAAGCTGGCATGCAAGCCGCGTGAACCCAGCGGAGGCGCTGCGCTATGAATAGACCCATCGTTGAGGCCATCGGGCTCGGCAAGCGCTACGAAAGCGGCCCGGCGACGACGCAGGTGTTGACCGACGTGTCGTTCGCGGTGGCGGGTGGCGAATCAGTCGCTATCGTCGGCGCGTCCGGTTCAGGCAAGAGTACGCTCCTGCATTTGCTCGGCGGACTGGACTCGCCGAGCAGTGGCAGCGTGAGTCTGCTCGGCCATCCGCTGGCGGCCATGTCCGATGCGGCGCGCGGCGATTTGCGCAATCGTGCCTTGGGTTTCGTGTATCAATTTCATCACCTGCTCGCAGAGTTGACCGCTGTGCAAAACGTGGCGTTGGCGCTGCGTATTCGCCGCACACCGGTCGCCGTTGCTGATGCCAAAGCGACCGAGCTTTTGGCGTCGGTGGGCATGTCGCATCGCCTGCAACATTTGCCATCCGAGCTTTCGGGCGGTGAGCGTCAGCGCGTTGCTATCGCCCGTGCACTAGTCACCGAACCCGCATGCGTGCTGGCGGATGAACCCACGGGCAATCTCGATCAGGAAAACGGCGACCGCGTGTTCGCCATGTTGCTCGACTCGACGCGCAGCCGCAATGCTTCGCTGGTGCTCGTTACCCACGACCGTGGTCTCGCCGCTCGCTGCGATCGCGTGCTGCACCTCACTCAGGGCTATTTGCAAACGCTTGGCGAGTGGCAATTGACGCCACATCAACAGACGCCGGAAACGCCGATTGCAACCTAGTCAGCGAAAGGCGCTCTACTGGTTGTTTGCGGGTATCACGCTGTTTGCGACGATGGACGCGGCGGCAAAATGGGTGTCTCGCACTTATCCGTTAACGGCCGCTGTTTGGTTGCGCTATCTGGTGCCCACTATTTTGGTGGGCAGCTATCTGGTCGTGACGCGAGGCTTCAAATTCGCCCACGCGCCCCGCCCCGGCATCCAAATCTTGCGCGGCATCACGCTAGTGGTGAGTACGCTTTGCTTCTGGACTGCGCTGTCGCATCTCAAACTGATTGAAGCCGCTACGGTGTCCTTCATTGGGCCGACGATGGTCGTTGTGTTGTCATCGTTTTTACTCGGTGAAAAGCCGCAACGCGCTCACTGGATTGCGCTAGCCGCAGGCTTCATTGGCGTGCTGATCGCGTTGCGACCTGGCATGGCACCCACAGGCATCGGCGCGATTGCCGCGCTCAGCTCCGCTGCGTTTTATTCGCTGTATCTGGTGCTGACGCGCATGGTGGCTGACGAAGCGGATTCGCTGGTTCTGCTGCTGCACGCCAATGCCATTGGTGCAATGGCGCTGACAATCATCGCCCCGAGCGTGGCGCGTATGCCGATCAATTTGAGCGAATGGCTGATCCTGCCGTTTCTCGGTCTGTTCGGCATGGTGGGTCACTGGTGCATGATCAAGGCGTATTCCATTGCCGATGCGGCGACGCTTGCACCGTTTATGTACGTGCAACTATTGATCGCAACGTTCTACGGTTGGCTGGTGTTCGGCAATTTGCCCGACGGATTCACGCTCTTGGGCATGTTGGTGATTTTGGCTAGTGGGCTGTACGTGTTGAACGAGGGGCGCCTTAGCGCAAATCGGCTGCGCGCCAAGGAAGTCTCAGCTACGCCAGAGTGATTCGGGCGGCAAAATGTACTGCACGCTAAAATTGGTGCACCGCACTGGGCATTAGTCTCATCCCGACGTCGCGATCCGGCGCTCGGCAGCAGACTTTCCCCGCAAATACCAATTTCTGTCACCCGACGGTATCGGCATGCAGCCATTCAGGCGCAGCCCTTGCCACAGTTAAGCTCGTGCAAACGCGCAACTCAATTTCGCCATTTCACACTTTTCAACTATGACAACTCCTACCTACGGCCCCGGCATTGAGATCAACGCCCCCATTTCCACTGACTTTGCAACTATCCTGACGCCCGAGGCGATGGCGCTGGTCGCCAAACTGCACCGCGCCTTCGAGCCACGCCGCCAGGAGCTGCTCGCGGCACGCGTGACGCTCGCGAAGTGCCTTGATGCGGGTGAA
>JBBRGY010000388.1:0-3580 GCA_038223495.1 Burkholderiales bacterium
AAGGTGATTCGCCAGCCAACTCCACCCGGTAAATTCAACTGCCAGCAGTATCGACGAAGCAGCCCATAGCGGCACCGGGAAAACGCGCGCGCTTTGGCTAGCCGGTGTGGAGCTCACGAATTAGCTGCGCCGCATATCGCCGGCTAGTCGGGCCGCATTTCGCCACGCCAGACCGTAGATCGAAAGCTGTGGATTTGCGCCGATTGAAGTGGGGAACACCGATCCGTCCATCACGCTTAAATTCTCCACCTGATGATGTCGTCCATACACGTTCACCACGCCTTCTTTTTCGTCCTTCGCCATAGTACAGCCACCCATGACATGAGCACTGGCGACGCGCGTTGAAAGTGGTTTCAGATCGAGCGCTGCGAGGCCAGCTTTGGCATCGGCCCAAGTGCGATAACCGTTAATTCGTTCATCCACGGGAAACACCTCTTTCGCGCCTGCGGCAAACTGAATTTCAGCCATCGCCAGCAACGCGCGTTTCGCGGCCTCGAAAAAGTATCCGTTTAGTTTGTAGTCGAGCTGCGGGAAGCCATCACCCAACAACTTCACGCTGCCACCTTCGCTATCGGCATGAAAACCGTCGCGACACAGCGCAATCGTCACCTGCGTATTGGCCATATTGGTGATTCGCGCACGGTGATGTTCGCTCATGCCATTGACCGTGATCGCATAGAGCACGGGGTGTACTGGCGGCACTTCCAGTTTGAAGCCCATGGGGCCATCAATGGCTTGCGTGCTCAAGAAATGATCACTGTAAGTCGTTTGTGGCGCGCCTTGCCAACCTTCCACTTTATTGCCCATATCAGCGCCGGAAACCAGCGACGGGTGCAAAAACGTTCGGTGACCGAGGCGACCGTAAGGATCGGGCGCTTTCGACCGCATCAACAACGCTGGCGAATTGATTGCGCCGCCAGCAACTATGAAGTGTTTTGCGCTGACCCGCACGTGCACGTTACCCGTGTCGTAATCAGTGCCCTGCATGGCTACACAATCAACGCTTGAGACACGGCCATTGGTGAAAACGAGTTTCTCAGCGCGAGCACGACTCACGAGCACTGCGCCGCGTGACAACGCCGCAGGAATCGTCGTCACCAGCATTGATTGCTTAGCGTTCGTCGGGCATCCCATGCCGCAGTAGCCCAGGTTGTAACAACCCTTCACATTGCGGCGAATATGTTCCACCTTGATTCCGAGCTTGTTGCCACCGCGCTCGAGCACGGCATTGTTTTCATTAGGCGGAACAGACCAATCGGTAATATTGAGGAGCGATTCGGCGAGTTTGAACCAGCCCGCCATGTGTTCGTCGGTCAGCTCAGTCAAACCGAATCGCTCGCGCCAGAACTTGAGCGTCGGTGCGGGCGTGCGAAAGCTGGTCGTCCAGTTCACCGTGGTCGAACCACCGACGGTGCGGCCTTGCAGAATATTGATGGCTTTATCGGCCGTTTTCCGCGATGCAGACTCTTGATAAAGCGTCGGGTAGGCCTCGGATTCGAGCATGCGGAAATCGGTCGAAGAGCGCAACATGCCCTCTTCGATCATCACCACTTTTAGGCCCGTGTCAGATAGCACATCGGCCGCGATACCGCCGCCAGCGCCGGTGCCGATGATGCACACATCGGCCTCAAGCACGGCGTCTTTTCCGAGCTGTGACGCATCAATGTGTAGCCAGCCTTTGGCCAGCCCTTCGCGAATCGGATCATTAATCATTGAAATACTTCCGTGCGCTAGGCCAGTTTAGGAGGGCCGGGGTAACCCGTTGCAACCCAGTTGGAGGGCTCAGCGTAAAAGCTGCCAAGGAGCAGGTCGTGCAGCGCAAAATAGGCCTGCTGTTTCAGTCCAATTGAACTGTCGCGCAGTCCGGCGAGAAACGTCGTTACCACCGCGATATCCGCCCCAATCCAGTCACCCGAATATCCAAGCAGGGCGCGTGCAGGTTTAAGCGCAAGCAGGCCGAACAAATCAGAGATTTCCTTGCGCGTTGACGGCGGCAAGTTTGCGATCAACGCGCCTGTGGCGGTTGTCAGGCGAGTCAGCTCGCGACTACGCGCACCGGCGTCGATCGGCAGCGCCGATCCGAGCAACCCCTGGGCGACAGCGCGCAACATGTCGGCATGGTCCGAGGCCAATGCCACACCCGAAGGCGCGGCACCCGATGACCCAAGACGTGGCAACACCAACGCGGCACCAGCCGCTATCGCTCCAGCAACTCCGACAAAGATAACCCTGCGTCGTGACCACATGCCGAACCTCCTTTGCGTTCATGCCTATTACGGCTGATTTTAGGGAGACTGGTTAGAGCGAGTTATCTACACCTAGACGGTGATTAGCGTCATATGTTTGGCCAAGCGAGCAAACTGGTTACGCTTCGGTCATGGCGAAATCTAATTCTGTTGAATCATTGTTGCGCTCACACTTTGCTGCAGCGCGTACGGAGCGTATATCGGCGGCCAGTTCGGCTGCCAGCGCGGCAGACCGATTGGCGGTGCGCTTCTGGCAGCAAGAGCGTCTGGCCATTACCCATGCAGCGCTGCTGAAATCACCGAAGTACAGTCCTGCCACCACGTTTTTTTTGACCGAGTTGTATTCGACAGAGGATCTGACTCAACGCGACGCAGACATAGAACGCGTGATCAAAATTCTCGTGAAATTTCTTCCGGACAGAGCGTTGCGCACGTTGGCGGCAGCGCTCGAAATGGACGCCTTGTCGGAGCGGATGGACGGCCTGATGGTCCGGCAATTGCGCACCACGCAAACGACGAACACGCCGCTCGTACTCACGGAAGCGTCCTATGGCGCCGCCTATCGGGCGATGGGGCAATACGATCAGCGTCTACAGCAAATTGAATTGACGCGGGACATTGGTCTCGCACTCGACAAGCTTTCACGAATGCCTCTGCTGCGTGGCCTGCTACGCATGATGAGCGGCCCCGCCCAGATCGGGGGCGTCGGCGGTTTGCATACGTTTCTGGAGCGTGGTTACGCAGCGTTTGCGCACATGGACGGTGCGAAAGAGTTCATCAACGCCATCGTTGAGCAGGAGCGCGAAGAACACATGCGCCTAATTCAGGGGAGTTAAACGAGTAACACGGCAGCGGGCAGCAATGCTAAATAGCATTGCGCTACAGGCTTATGTCTTGCGTTTGATGGCTGGCGGCTTCATCGACCAAGCCGCCACGAACCATACTGCGGTGAGTGCCGCGCAGACATAAAAGACTGCGCTATCGCCAAATCGCTTGGCGAGCGTGCCACCCAAAATGCCGCCCAAAAACAAACCGAAGGCTTGCGTCGTGTTGTAGACGCCCATCGCAAAGCCTTTCAAATGCGGCGGTGCCTGACGCGAGACCAGAGACGGTTGCAAGGCTTCCAGCAAATTCAATGCGATGAAAAACAGCAGCAAGAAAACGACCAAACCCGTGAGCGCTGCGCTCGCAGCAAATGGCGCGGCGAGCATCGCAACGAACAGCAGCGCCACAGCCCCCAGAAACACCTCGCGCGTCTTGCCCTTACGCTCAGCCAACAACATCGGCGGAATCATCACCGCGAACGAAAGCACTAGCACTGGCGCATAAACAAT
>JBBRGY010000389.1:0-3580 GCA_038223495.1 Burkholderiales bacterium
CACAGGCGTTCTTTGATCTGCTTAAAGGCAAGAACTTCGGAAAGCAATTGGTGAAATTGGCATGAGCAGTGGCGTGAAAACACTTGTCATCACCGGAGCTGCGTCGGGCTTCGGCCTTGAGTTTGCGCGGCTCGGCGCATCGCGCGGCTACAACCTCGTGCTGGCCGACGTGGAGCAGGGCGCTCTCGATGCTGCTGCCAACGAGATGCTCGCGGCTGGCGTACAAGTGTTGGCGCAATGCGTGGACGTGTCGAAGCATGAGCAGGTTGACGCGTTGGCGGCGGCGACCTATGCCCATTTTGGCGCGCCGAACTGGGTGTTTAACAACGCCGGCGTTGGCGCGGGCGGATTGATCTGGGAGAACACGCTCAAGGATTGGGATTGGGTGATGGGCGTGAACGTCATGGGCGTGGTGTACGGCATCAAAGCGTTTACGCCGATGATGCTGGAGCGCGCAAAAGCTGAGCCCGACTATCGCGGGTGCATCGTCAATACGGCATCAATGGCGGGTATGTTGAATGCGCCTACGATGGGCGTTTACAACGCATCCAAACACGCGGTCGTAGCGATCAGCGAAAGTTTGTATCAGGACTTAAAACTGGTGAGCGATCAGGTCACGGCCGCCGTGTTGTGCCCGTATTTTGTTGCCACAGGCATCGCCAATTCGCATCGCAATCGTCCAGTCGATATGAAAAACGATACCGGCCCGACGTTGTCGCAAATGGTCGCGCAAGCGCAAAGCAGCAAGGCCGTGAACTCGGGCAAGGTCACCGCGCCGATGATTGCAGAGCGTGTTTTTGATTCGATTGAGCACGACAAGTTTTATATCTTCAGCCATCCGAATGCACTCGGTAACGTCGCCACACGCATGACCGACATCACCGAAATGCGCAATCCAACCGATCCGTTCGCCGAGCGGCCAGAAATCAGCGCATCGCTGAAAGCCAAGCTGCGCGCGGGCTAGCGGCCTGTGACAGCGTGTCCGTGCGGTCTGGGGTCGGCGTACGAGTCGTGCTGCGGTCGCTATCACGCGGGTCCGCTGCATTTGCTTGCGCCTACGCCCGAAGCGCTGATGCGTTCACGCTACAGCGCGTACGTTTTGGGTCTGCGCGACTACGTGCTGGATACCTGGCATCCTTCAACGCGTCCTGAATACATGGAGCGTTTCGATTCGGGGGTGAAGTGGTTGGGACTGACCGTGAAGCGTGCGTGGACTGCCGACGCAGACTATGGTTTCGTCGAGTTCGTCGCCCGCAGCAAACCTCCGGGTGGCGGGCCTGCGGAGCGCTTGCATGAACTCAGTCGATTTGTGCGGGTTGAAGGCGCGTGGCAGTACGTGGATGCAGTCGAGAATCAATCGATTTGACCGATCAGCTTTTTGCCAAATGCACGTTTCTACAGGGGCTAGCGCTCGTATTTGGCAATAATCAACTATCGCAAATTTAAAGCTATAGCCCCTGATCAGGCGTGCTTGCACGAATAAGTTGATAGCTTAAAAATCACTGTGGCGCGTACTTTTCAATCCACTGGCGATCAATTTTGTCTTTCCAGCGCCAGACCCAGTCGCCGCCTAACGAAAAGCCATTGCGGCTCGCGACAGCCCGTTTTCGGCCGAGCGACAGCAGCATCAGCGCATTGGGGTTGTGTTGATATTCAGTGAGCGGTCTATCGCTCAACTTCGCCAATAAATTCGCTGCCAGCAACGGGCCTTGACGCACGGCGTAAACGCCTGATTTCGGCACCTTGGCACCGCTCAAATGTGCGCAATCGCCCGCAGCAAAAATGTGTGGATGATTCGAGCTTTGCAGCGTGGGAGTCACGTGCGCGCTGCCGTCGGTTGAGCGGGCCAAATCAGTTTTTGCCAACAACGCTGCTGGGGCGTAACCCGTGGCTAGCACGGTCAACTGCGTGTCGATGAACTGCCCATTGGTAAGGCGGATTCGCGTCGGCTCGATCTGCTCAACCGGGCTGTTTTCGAGCACTTCGACGCCGTCCTTGCGACATGCGCGCAACGCCAGCGTGCGCACGCGACTGGGAAATGTTTCGAGCAATCGGGTCGCGGTAACAATCGCGACGCGACGGTTTTTCACACCGCGCCAGCGAAAGGCGAGCGCGAGCGCCACCTCCAGCGCCGCAGCGCCACCGCCGACGACGCGAACGACCAAGCCGGAAGCACGCACGCTGTCAAATTCGACCATTGCAGCGAGGAGGGGCTCGATTGGTTTCACTGTTACCACGTACGCGCCTGGTGCGGTTGGGATCGGGTGCGACACGCAGCCCAGGTCGAGCGACGCGTAGTCGAACCGATGACGTTCGCCGTGGGCCGCTTCGAGCAACGCGTTTTCGCCATTGAGCCCGATCACCGACGTTTCAAAAAATCGCACTCGTGCGCGCTGACATAACGCCCAGAGGTTTACCTTGGCATCGTTGGCCGTGTAATGCCCAGCGATGACGCCCGGCAGCATGCCTGAATACCAGACGCTCGGGCTCGGGTTAAACAGCGCGACATCGGCGTCAAACGGCGGGTTCTCGGCCAACTGCCGCAACACTTCAACGTGGGCATGCCCACCGCCGATGAGCGCGAGCGTTCGATTCAAATCAGCTCCTCAGCGCGGAGCACGAACACCCCGGCCTCAGCCGCACTGGTCGCCAGCCATGTGAAAGGCAATGTCGGAAAGGCGTCCTCAACCAGATCGCGATTGTGACCGACATCGACCAACAAAATGCCCTTCGCGGTCAAGTGCGTTTTCGTTTCTGCCAACAAGCGTCGCACCACGTCATTGCCATCTGCGCCAGCGGCTAGCGCAAGCTTGGGCTCACAGCGAAATTCGCTCGGCAAAGCGGCCATGCTGGCGTCCGTCACGTAGGGGGGATTGCTGATGATTACGTCGTACTTTTGCCCTTTGAGCGCTGCGAATAAATCGCTCTGCACGACGGTGATGTCCTCGCTCATGCCGTGCAGCGTGACGTTCTCGCGCGCGACTGCCAATGCTTCGGGCGAAATGTCTGCCGCCGTCACATGCGCGCGCGCAAACGCGTGCGCAGCGAGCACTGCGAGGCAGCCCGAGCCTGTGCACAGATCAAGCACTTCTTTCACATCGTCCGGATTTTCAACCCAGTCAGCGAGACTGTCATCGAGCAATTCACCGATAAATGAGCGCGGAATCAATACCCGTTCGTCCACCTTGAAGCGCAAACCCATTTGCTCAACAAATCCCAAAACGTAGGCGGCAGGCACGCGATCCAGAACCCGATGTTTAAGCGCGTTAAACACCTGCTTGCGCTCAAACCCAGTGAGCGAATAACTGCTCATTTGCTCGAAGCTGTCGAGCGGCAAATCGAGCGCGCCGAGGATCAGGAAGAGGGCGTCCTGACCGGCGTCGGTCGTGCCTTGCCCGTATTGAGCGTCCACGCGCGCGAGCGAACTGACGCCAAAGCGCCACCAGTCACCGATGGTGGCTAACTCTTGCGGAACCGCGTTGGGGAAAGTAAGAGGCGTTAAAAAACTCATGAGTTATTTTCGGACAGTAACGATTTCAGAGCTTGCAGATAGACCTCGCGCAGGGGCTCGATTTCATTT
>JBBRGY010000390.1:0-3572 GCA_038223495.1 Burkholderiales bacterium
CAGAGGACTCATAATCCTTTGGTCAAAGGTTCAAGTCCTTTACGGCCTACCACTTGCTTCCATAGGGCCGTCCTTGACAGTCTGGGCACTACTTTTTGGAATTGGGGTGAGCACGAAAATTGCCGCTCATCTTGAGGGCCAATCGACTAGCCGCCGATAGTTCTTCGTCGTCTTTCGCCGTATCTGACCGCGTCGCGCTCACTGGGTGGGGCACGAACGATTCGCGCGGCGTACCATTCACGTGAAACAGCTTCTCGGTCGGAACACGAACCGTGATCTGCGTATTTGGCAATCGCGTCTCGCCCAAAGCCCCTAACAAATGCGCCATTGGTGCGCCGATCACCGGTGCATTACGTGCTGCGTTGAGACCGATAGCGACACCTTCGCCCATGCTCCCTGTCCACGGCCCGACAAGCACAACTACGGGCGCGCGAAACGTCGGTGTTCGTGGCGCCACGAACTCGACCCACATGCGACTAATTCCCGTGTCCTTTGATTCGGATATCAACTCGTGTCGCTGGTACGGTCGTTCTCGATCAACAAAGCGCCCCATAACGCCTCTTGCCACCGTAGAAGTGCCGCCGCTAGGGGTATCGCGCAGATCAAGAATGAGCGCTTTCGCGCCACCCATGCTGTCAAGCGCAATGTCGAACGCAGCTACCAATCCGGTATCTCCGAGTGAGTTGTTAATTCGCACATAGCCAATACCGTTTTCAAGGGCAGACGTTAGCAACGTTTCAGGCTTTTTGAAGGAAGGCGAGTACTTGATTTTGTGTACGGTGCCCACACGACTGACGGTCAGTTGAATGTCTGGCGTTTCGTGTCGACCGGCGAGTGCAACCAACAGCGCCCATTCGTGAGGCTCACGACTGCTCTGCCTTACAAACTCGGGCTCAAATTCTGCTGTTGCCCTGGACACGGGCACATCATTGATGAACAGAATTTCGTCGCCCAATCGCAAACCGGCTCGCATCGCAGCTGAATCCCGGCGAACATTGGTGACCACCGCCTTACCAGCGCGCCAAGTCGCGAGCACGTCCGTCTGTGACGGCACAAGTCTCGCCGAGTGTTGAGTGTTTGTTCCCAGATGAGCGTGCGCATCGTAAAGTTGCTGAAGCGTTCGCTCCAGTACCTCCACATAGGCGGCTCGACTCGTTGCGCTTTCAGCCTTGCCGATGAAGTGCGCACACGCGCTGTCCCAGTCCGTTGTTTTAACGTCGAAATACGCATATTCGTCGGCAACGAAGCGACAGAACGTCTGAAAGTCCTCACGTCGCTTTACAGCGGAAGAGAATTCAGTTTCTGCTGTCAACGCAGCAGCAAATGTGGAAAGCGCCAATGCTCCGC
This sequence comes from Burkholderiales bacterium, assembly GCA_038223495.1. Classification (GTDB taxonomy): domain Bacteria; phylum Pseudomonadota; class Gammaproteobacteria; order Burkholderiales; family Casimicrobiaceae; genus Casimicrobium. Next base: position 1,348 of record JBBRGY010000390.1, read on the forward strand.
AAACCATCGCAGCTGACTGAAATAATCGATTCATCGATTTCCTCACACGACCACCGTGAGATGCTACGCGCCTATTGCGTCGTGAGTATCCGCTGCAAGACTTTACCTTCGCTAGCGCTCGGCGGCCTGATGTTCAAAATGGTCGACAGCGTGGGCGCTATATCGACCGTCTCGGCGTAATCCGTGACCCGGCCCGGCTTGATCCATTTGCCGCCTTCCATCAACAGTGGCACGTTCGTGTCGTAGCTGTAGGGCGTGCCGTGCGACGCGACTGACGACCCGGGGTTTGCGTTGGATTGAAAGTAATAGAACGGCTTCTGGATGATGGCGACGTCGATCGCCATTTGCCGATGCCAGGCACGCTGGGTGAGTAGGCCCACCCGTGTAGCTGGCATCTGACCATGCTCAAGCTGTGTTCGGGTAAAGGCAAAGCCGATACCGCGCTGTTCAAGGGCAGCGTGCGCCACAAACGTTTCGACCTCTTCCCGGTTCAAACCTTTTGCATCGATGGCGGCGTAATCCAGCGTCCAGCCACCAACCATGTGCTGAAAGGCCACCTTCGGAATGCCGTACTTTTTCTCTGCCATCGCGTTGACCGCAGCGCGAACGGCCGATGAATCAATACGTCCTGAATCGAAGCCACGTGGAGTGCTGTACTCGGGCGCATTCATAAAACCGTGATCGGCTGAGAGCATGGTCAACACGTTGCCGCGACCGACTTGCGCATCGATGTCGGTGAAGAATTTGGCCAGCGTGCGATCCAGCCGCAACAGGTGGTCTTGCGATTGAATGCTCTCGGGTCCAAAGTTGTGATTGATGTAATCGTGGCTCGAAAAACTCACGCCCAAAATATCGGTGGCACCGCTAGCGTTGCGACCCAGCGATTCGTTCTTCATCAGCGCGGTTGCGAACTCGGCAGTCATCTGGTCGCCGTACGGTCCGGGCAACAACATGCGGTAGTAAGTACGGCCCGGCGTCGTTTCGCCGGTGCCGTAAACGTAGCCCATCTTCGTGGTCATGCCGTTATAAATGGCGCCCCATGACTGACCTTCGGGCACCGAGCGCTCGTAAGCCTTGGGCTCCAGCAGCAGATTCCACGATTTCTGAAAGTACTGATTCTGCGGTTTGCTGGCGTAGTATTTTTCCCACCAGTCGGGGTGCTTGGACATGTAGTAGCTGGTGCTGGTAAATTGCCCGGTTTTCGTGGAGTACATGTACGCAGTACCAGTCTTACCTGCAAGCAAAATGGCCCCGCGATCTTTTCCCGATACGGCAAATACACGGCTGGCGTTGTGGTTCGAATAACGCAGTTCGTCGCCGACCAGGCTCACCTGCAAATTCTTCGGGCTCACGCCATCGTCTGCGCCCGTTTCAGAGCCATCGAGATAGCGATGTGCCGGGTCTGCGGTGTTGTAGACGTTCTTTCCGTCGCGTGTTTTCCAGTCGTTGCCGATGATGCCGGTTTGATACGGAAACGCGCCGGATAGGATGGTGGCGTGGCCGACAGCCGTCACTGTAAAGGCGTGTGCCTGATGCGCATCAGAAAACCACGCCCCCTTATCCATCAGGCGGCGAAACCCGTTCGGCGAAAGCAGATCATAGTTCTTGGTGATTTGCTCCTGCGGCAAACCATCAATGATGACCACCACCACCAGCTTGGGCACCGCGATGCCTCCAGCAACGTTGGCTGGTGCGGCCGCCCCTGCAATGCCATACAGCAGCGCCATGCCAGCGCTCGCAGCGGTCAGCGCGAGATGTCTCAAGAACTTCATACTTTCCCTTCTTAGAAATGGCTATCTGTTCGTTCGAAACCATTCTATGGCGCAGTTAAATCGCAGGCACGCTTACACTTCAAAGAAATCTCGAAGTAGGAAATTTACGTATGAAAACCAAAGCAGCCGTCGCCTGGAAGTCCGGCGCTCCGCTCACCATTGAGACCGTTGATCTCGAGGGCCCGAAAGCGGGCGAAGTGCTGGTAGAAATCAAGGCTACGGGCATCTGTCACACCGACTATTACACGCTGTCCGGCGCTGATCCTGAAGGTATCTTTCCGGCCATCCTTGGGCATGAAGGTGCAGGCGTTGTCGTCGATGTCGGCCCCGGCGTAACGACCCTGCAAAAGGGCGATCATGTGATTCCGCTTTACACGCCGGAATGTCGTCAGTGCAAATTCTGCCTGTCGCGCAAGACCAATTTGTGTCAGTTAATTCGCGGAACTCAGGGCA
>JBBRGY010000391.1:0-3571 GCA_038223495.1 Burkholderiales bacterium
GGCCACACAGCAACGACCTATCTGCGCGAGCAAACCTACTTCGGGGCTCACCGTCGTTACGGCAAACGTATTCCAAACAAAGTTCGGGCACTTCTAGAAAAAGAACTCAAACTGATTGCAGAGATCAAGTACGAGGCGTACTTCCTCACCGTTTACGACATCGTGAAAGAAGCGCGCCGGCTCGACATTCTGTGTCAGGGGCGCGGTTCAGCGGCTAATTCCGCCGTCTGTTATTGCCTCGGTATCACCGAACTGGACCCCAAACGAACCAGCGTTCTGTTCGAACGATTCGTCTCCAAGGAGCGCGATGAACCGCCCGATATTGACGTTGATTTTGAACATCAGCGCCGCGAAGAAATCATCCAGTACATCTACACACGATATGGCCGCGAGCGGGCCGCCTTGTGTGCGGTCGTCACCGCCTACAGAACAAAAAGCGCTATCCGGGACGTCGGAAAAGCGCTAGGCTTCACGCTCGACCAAATGGATAGACTCACCAAAAATTTAAGCTGGTGGGATAAGCGCTCGGAGCTTCCGCAACGTCTTATCGAGATCGGCTTCGATCCGACCGTGCGTCGTGTCAGACAACTGATTGAGTACGCCGAAGCGCTTTACGGCTTTCCAAGACATTTGTCGCAACATCCCGGCGGCTTTGTCATCGCACGCTACCGTCTCGATCATCTGGTGCCAATTGAAAACGCAGCGATGCCCGATCGCACAGTGATTCAGTGGGACAAGGATGACGTGGAAGCACTGGGCCTGATGAAAGTAGACATTCTGGGCCTCGGCATGCTCTCGTGCATCCGCCGCGCGCTGGCACTCGTGAGCCAACAATTGCAAAAGCCTTTCGTCATGCAAAACATCACGAAAGAAGACCCCGCCGTTTACGCCATGTTGTGTCGCGGTGAAAGCACCGGTGTTTTTCAGGTTGAATCGCGTGCGCAGATGAACATGCTGCCGCGACTAAAACCCGTTAGATACTTCGATCTCGTCGTACAAATTGCCATCGTACGACCCGGCCCGATTCAGGGCGGCATGGTGCATCCGTATCTGAAGCGTCGACAAGGCATCGAGAAGGTTCGCTATCCCTCCGACGCCGTGGAGAAGGTGCTCAAACGCACGCTGGGCATTCCGATTTTCCAGGAACAGGTGATGGAATTGTCGATGGTCGCAGCGGGCTTCACGGCCGGTGAAGCCGATCAATTGCGCCGCTCGATGGTCGCATGGAAAAAGAAAGGAGGCATGGGTCATCTCGAACAAAAATTAACGAATGGCATGCTGGAGCGCGGTTACTCACTTGAGTTCGCAAACTCAATTTACAAGCAGATTGAGGGCTTCGGCAGCTACGGCTTTCCTGAGTCACATGCCGCAAGTTTCGCCCTCCTCGCGTATGCCTCGTCCTGGCTCAAGTTTCATTTCCCATCTGCGTTTTGTTGCGCGCTACTCAATAGCCAGCCGATGGGTTTTTATTCGGCATCACAACTAACACAGGACGCGACGAAGAACGGCGTGAGCGTGTTGCCCGTCGACATCAACGAGAGCGACTGGGACTGTACGCTGGTTTATGACAGTCCTGTGGCTGAAAGGCGAACACGCGCCACGACTTTCTTGCGTCTCGGATTTCGGGTCATCTCAGGCATGGGCAAGGATGTCGCCAACCACATCGTTACTTGCCGCGAAACTCGCCCGTTCGCCGATATTCGTGACCTCGTGCAACGCACCGAACTGGACGCAAAGTCCATCAACGCACTCACCGACGCCGACGCTTTCAAGGCATTGACGGGAAACCGAATTCAGTCACGCTGGATAGCGAGCGGTTCGCGCATCGCCGATTTACCGCTGGCTCCGAGCGCGAACGAAGTGCCACAAGCAGAGCTCACGTCGCTCACCTTAGGACAAGAAGTCATCAGTGATTTCCGCAGCACAGGTTTGACGCTGCGCGTGCATCCAATGAAGCTCTTGCGCGGATTGCTCAAAGGCATCTACCGCGCGGATGACTTGAAAAAAATCCCCACGAACCGATACATCCGCGTCGCCGGATTGGTCACCTGTCGGCAACGCCCCGGCACGGCAAGCGGCGTGACATTTGTGACGCTAGAAGACGAAACTGGCAACACTAATGTCATCGTCTGGCGCGATTTGGCGGAGAAGGAACGCCGACCTCTCATTACTTCGCGACTGATGATTGTTCATGGTCAATTGCAGCATCAAGGCCCGATCACGCATCTTGTTGCGCACCACATGGAAGATGCCTCACATCTGCTGGCTGATCTGATGGTGGTGTCTCACGATTTTCATTGATGAACATCGCCACGACGAAGCTCAATCAACTCAACCACGAAACCCCAAACGCTCCGAAATACATTTGGCTGTGGCCTTCACATCCTTAGCAATCGTGCTCGCCCAACTAACATCAAACTCCGCTGCCGAACCTAGCGCGGTGAGCGCGAGCGCAATCTCGCCGGTATGATCGAACACGGGCGCTGAAAAGGCATTGACCCCTGGTACTGGATTGCCCTGTGCTCGCGCAAGACCGCGTTGACGGACGGCGGCAAACTCTGGTTCCAACGCTTGAAGCGCACGCTTCGCAGCCGCTCTCTGTTTGATATCTGGCGAAGTGGCAGCGAGTGCAGCATCAATTTGTGCTGCTGTGACATGCGCGGTAAAGACTTGTCCGGTCGCCGTTTGCGCAAGCGCCATAACGGTACCGGTGCGCATGTTGACGTGTATCGGGCGCACGGATTGCTCGAAACGAACGATGGTTGGGCCATAGTTGCCCCACACGGCGATCGCGGTGGACTGAGCAGTGCGTTGACTCAAGCCCGCCATTTCGCGTGTCGCAATTTTTACTGCGTCCAGCCGATTGAGGCTTACCAGCCCCAACTCAAGCGCTAGCGGCCCGAGATCGTAGCGCCCCGTCACAGAGTCTTGCTCCATCAGGCCGAGCTTGCAGAAGCTCACCAGATAGGCGTGCGCCTTGGCGGCAGGCATGTCGGCTGCCTCTGCCATTTCCTTCAGCATCATCGCGCCGTCGCTGCGAGCAAGCGCCTGCAGCAGGCGGCCGCCGACGTCGATGGACTGAATTCCGCGCTGAGGTTTGGACATTTATTATTTGTTATTAACGAACTAATTTATTTTTAGCGAATTATTAGTTAACATGCAAGCTGTCGTACAAAAGGAAAAGCTATGTCGTTGCCAAAAAAATTCGCCTCTCACGCCGACCTCGAAGTAAAAAAGGTGACCTTCGACAAACTCTCCGACAACGCCTATGCCTACACCGCCGAGGGCGACCCGAATACCGGCATCATTATTGGCGACGACTCTGTGATGGTGATCGATACGCAGGCCACGCCACTCATGGCGCAGGACGTGATCAAACACATCCGCACCGTCACTGACAAGCCGATCAAGTACGTTGTGTTGTCGCACTACCACGCTGTGCGTGTGCTCGGTGCATCCGGCTACAAGGCTGAGGGCGCTGAACACATCATCGCCAGTCAGGACACCTATGACCTGATCGTCGAGCGAGGCGAGCAAGACAAGGCAAGCGAGATCGGGCGCTTCCCACGCC
>JBBRGY010000392.1:0-3561 GCA_038223495.1 Burkholderiales bacterium
CGCTCTTCGGGGCAGTAACCCACACCGAAATGCGCGATTTGATAAGTCGGCAGATTGATCGTTTCCTGCCCGCGAATTTTGATCGAGCCTTTGCGGTCACCGGTCAGGCCCAGAATAGCGCGCAACGTGGATGTACGCCCCGCGCCGTTGCGCCCGAGTAAGGTGACGACTTCGCCACTTTGAACATCAAGGTCAACTCCGTGCAGAACATGCGACTCACCGTACCAGGCTTGCAGCCCACGGATGCTCAGCGCTGTTTCGGTCGAAGGAGTAACAGCCATCAGTGCGCGCCTTCGAGTTCGCCGTCAACGGTGCCCATGTACGCCGACATTACCTCGGGATTGCGCGATACTTCTTCGTACGGACCTTCCGCCAGAATCGCGCCACGCTGCAATACGGTGATGCGATCCGCGATGCTGGAAACCACGCCCATGTTGTGCTCCACCATCAGTACGGTACGGCCCACGGCGACTTTGCGAATGAGTTCGGTGACGCGGTGCACATCTTCGTGGCCCATGCCCTGCGTCGGTTCATCGAGCAGCATGAGTTCGGGTTCAAGCGACAGCGTTGTCGCGATTTCCAGCGCACGTTTCCGCCCGTAGGGCAGATTGACAGTGGTCTCGTTGGCGACGTCATCCAGTCCAACTTCTGTGAGCAGCGCGTGCGCACGATCATTGAGGTGGCTGAGGCTGCGCTCGCTCTTCCAGAAATGAAATGAAGTGCCGAGCTTGCGCTGCAAGCCAACACGAACATTCTCCAGCACCGTCAGATGCGGGAATACCGCCGATATCTGAAACGAACGAATGATGCCGCGACGTGCGATTTGTGCGGGCTGCTCTTTGGTGATGTCGCGACCATTGAACGTGATCGTTCCGGTCGTCGGTTCAAGAAACTTGGTGAGCAGGTTGAAGCAGGTTGTCTTGCCTGCACCATTGGGGCCGATCAGCGCATGAATGCTGCCACGACGAACCTTGAGATTAACGTCAGTGACGGCGGAAAAACCCTTGAAGTCTTTGCCCAGATGGCGTGTTTCAAGAATCGTTTCAGTCAAATCGGTCATATCGCGGCGTGCCTCCATGCATCAGTCGTACCAGCGATCTAGCGTCGCATCACGGCGATAGTAACGCAACACCGAAGCTTCATTTCTGAACATCCGTACGGTTTTTGAGCATTCTCAAGTCTCTCCCAAAAATCCCCCGCTCTGATGCGCCCAGAGCCGCGCATAGAGCCCCTCTTTGGCGAGCAGACTTTTGTGGTCACCTTCTTCCACGATGCGGCCGTCGTCAAGCACGATCAGCCGATCCATCGCGGCGATGGTCGACAGGCGATGCGCAATCGCCACCACGGTTTTGCCTTCCATCAAACGATACAAACTCTGCTGAATGGCGGCTTCTACTTCGGAGTCGAGTGCACTGGTGGCTTCATCGAGCAGCAGAATTGGCGCGTTCTTGAGCATCACACGGGCAATCGCGACGCGTTGCCGTTGGCCGCCCGATAGCTTGACGCCGCGCTCGCCGACGTGGGCGTCATAGGCGGTGCGACCTTTCGGATCGGTCAGTCGCTGGATGAAGTCGTGCGCTTCAGCACGCTCTGCAGCGTGCAGCATGTCCGCGTCTACCGCATCGGGACGACCATAAAGAATGTTGTCGCGCACTGAGCGGTGCAACAGCGAGGTATCCTGCGTGACCATGCCGATGTTGCTGCGCAGGCTGTCTTGCGTAACCTTGGCGATATCAGTGCCGTCGATCAAAATGCGTCCGCTTTCCAGATCATGAAAGCGTAACAACAGATTCACGATGGTCGACTTGCCTGCGCCGGAGCGACCGACGAGACCGATTTTTTCGCCGGGGCGAATGGTTAACGTCAAGCCTTCGATCACCGGTTTAGCCATTGGCTTGCCGTCTTGGGCGGGCGCGCCCACATGCCTTTCTTGCCCATACGCGAAGGTGACGTTTTCAAAGCGAACTTCTCCGCGCGGCACCTGCAAAACTGTCGCTTCAGGCACGTCGTTAACGGTATGCGGTTGCGACAGCGTTGCAATGCCGTCGCGCACGGTGCCGATGTGCTCAAACAAACCTGCTAACTCCCACATCACCCAATTCGACAGGCCATTCAAGCGCAATGCCATTGCGGTAGCCGCCGCTACCGCGCCGACGCCCGCTGCACCCGCCGCCCACAGCCAAAGCGTGACACCGACCGTTGACAGCACCAGCAGGATCAACAGCGAGTGATGCACGATATCGAATGCCGTGATGAAGCGCCATTGCTGATACACCGTGGTCATGAAATCCTGCATTGCGCTTTTGGCGAATACCGCTTCACGTTGTGTGTGTGAAAACAGTTTTACCGTTGAAATGTTGGTGTAGGCATCGGTGATTCGGCCCGTCATCAGCGAACGGGCGTCGGCCTGCGCTTGCCCGACGCGACCGAGTTTCGGCACGAAGTACCAGCAGGCGCAGCCGTAGCAAACCACCCACACCAAAAACGGCAATGTGATGCGCCAGTCAAACCCGCCGACGCTGATCACCATCGTCACAAAGTAGATGATCACGAACACCATGACGTCGGTCAAAATCATCCAGACATCGCGCACCGCCAGCGCGGTTTGCATGACCTTGGCTGCGATACGGCCAGCGAATTCGTTGCTATAAAAACTCATACTCTGCGCGAGCATCAGGCGATGAAAATTCCAGCGCAACCGCATCGGAAAATTGCCCATGATGGTTTGGTGTTTGAAGAACGCAAACATCGTCACCATCACGGGGCTTGCGACGAGTAGGCCGACTAACAACAACAGCCCGGAGCGTTGATCTTCCCAAAGGCGTGACGGTTCTGTCTTGGCGAGCCAATCCACCACGCGGCCCAGCATCGCGTACAGCAGCGCTTCAATCAGACCGATCGTGCCCGCAGCAAAGGTCATCAACAGAATATAGGGGCGCAAGCCGCGCGTGCATTCCCACAAAAACGCCCGCAACGATTTGGGCGGCGCGACCGGCGCTTCGCTGGGATACGGCTCTACCAGCCGCTCAAAAAATTGGTACATAAAAACTCAGATGTGCAGGGTGGGCAGCCACTGCCCACCGTTGTTTATCATTGCGCGTAAGGGTGGGCACGGGGTGCCCACCCTACTCATAGACCGCAGGTTTCGGCAGCGAGCGCGTGCCCATCATGACCTCGCTCTTCCACGCGAACCAGGTCAACACAATCGCGCCGCAGCCCGCGAGCGCAAGCGACGCGCGCAATCCCAGATGCTCGCCAACGTAGCCGCCAATCAGTGCACCGGGTGCGGCGCCGATCAGAATCAGCCAGCGCATCGTGCTGGTCATCCGACCTAACAGCGGCTCCGGTGTCACGGCTTGGCGCAGCGACAAAAAGTTGACGAAAATTAGCGTCGCGCCGCCAGAAAAACACGTCAGCATGAAACCAAAAAACACCACGCCCCAAACGTTCGCGGGCGCCACGGCCAGCGCGAGCCAGCCCGCAGCACTCACCGCAATGCCCGCCACAATCGTTGGCCCTGGGCCGAATTTTTCGCTCACGCGCTTGCCGTACACACTTGCG
>JBBRGY010000393.1:0-3561 GCA_038223495.1 Burkholderiales bacterium
AATGACCATGATCCGCTTCCGCTCTTGAACCAACTTCAGGCGCGTTATGGCGCTGGGGTGCAAATTGCTTATGTTCAGCGTGAGCCGTGTGCCATCGTGATCGATTTCAACAAACAAAGTGCTTCGCAACACGAATAGCGGTCCTTCTGGCGCAAGTCGCATAAGCTTTTAGTCACGCGAAAACAGAGGAATTGCTTATATAGCTTTTTATCGAATCCTATGTTTTACCGGGGCTATGCCCTCAAAATCGTCCAAGTTGATAAACACGATTTTTGGCGGTCAGCCCCGCTCTGATGGCTATTTCAACGCAAAGCTGATGACGATGTTTTCAACAGCGTAAATCGCTCAATTTCAATCCTTAGTTCAAGGGCTTGATTGAGTAGGCGCAACATATTGGCGCGAAAAGCCTTATCGCGCCAAAAAATCGCTTGCGCGCCACGAATATTGGCGCGATAATCTCATTACGCGCCACTATTTTGACTTCTTGTGCCAAAACCCCATTTACAAGCGGAGCTGAACAAAATCGTCGAGACCGTTGGCGCGCATGCGGGCGGCTTGGGCGTGGACGCACTGCTGACCGCACTTGGCGAAAGTCTGCCGCGCCGCACAGTTCAGCGACGGCTGGCGCAGCTCGTTGACGCACAAATTATTCGCACTATCGGGGTCGGGCGTGCGACGCGTTATCAGCGGGTGCTACAGATTCCGCCAGCGAACTTCGCTGCCGAACCCGTTGGCGAGTATCAGAGCAACGCGCCCGCCATTCCGATGTCACCGGAGGGCGCAGAAATCCGCGCCTACATTCGCTTGCCGCGTCAGCAGCGCCGCCCCGTCGGCTACAAGGTCGAATTTTTAGAAGCCTACCAGCCGAACGTCACGGCCTATTTGCCCTCCAAACTTCGCGAGCAACTGTACGAGCTCGGTCGCTCAACCACGACCAATGCGCCAGCTGGCACGTTCGTACGCGACATCCTGAGTCGCCTGCTGATTGATTTGTCATGGGCATCGTCAAAGCTGGAGGGCAACACGTACACGCGACTCGATACTGAACGTCTGATCGAATTTGGCCAGTCCGCCGAAGGCAAGGATGCGTTCGAGACGCAGATGATCCTGAATCATAAGGCGGCCATCGAGTACTTGGTGTACGACCCGGTGCGCGCAGCGCTCACGCCAGACACGGTGATCGCGTTGCATGCGCTGCTCTCCGACGGCCTGATGCCCGACCCGCTCACCTGTGGCCGCATTCGACACCGCGCTGTGGATATCGGCGGCAGCGTGTATCTACCCATCGCGCTACCGCAGCGACTCGAAGAACTGTTCGGCATAACGATCAGCATCGCCGCAGAGATTCGTGACCCGTTCGAGCAGGCATTTTTTCTCATGGTTCATTTGCCTTATCTGCAACCGTTTGAGGATGTGAACAAGCGCGTCTCGCGGCTCGCAGCCAACATTCCGTTCATCGCGCACAATTTGTGTCCATTGTCGTTCGTAGACGTGCCGCAACAAGCTTACGTGGACGGCGTGCTCGGCGTATATGAGCTCAATCGCGTGGACTTGTTGCGCGACGTGTTCGTGTGGGCGTATGCGCGGTCATGCCAGCAATACGTCGCCGTGAAGCAGCATCTGGTGCCGCCCGACACGTTCCGCCTGCGCTACCGCGCGGCGCTTAACGAAATCGTCGCTGCGATAATTCGCAACGCTGAGCCCGCCGCCGACGCGACTGCTCGCGCGAGGATGCCGCTCGCCGTTCTGGAGGTTGATCGCGAACGATTTGTCGCGCTGGTGCTGAGCGAATTCAAAAATCTACACGCGGGCAATGTCGTGCGCTTTGGTCTGCGATCGCTGGAGTTTGCGGCGTGGGAAGCGAAGCATCGTGCGCCTGCTTCGTAACCGTTCTGCTTGAGAAGATGGTGTGCGATATTCCGGCAAGTTAATTTCACCCGCGTAGAAAGTCTCACGCTATGCGCATCGCCGCACATCTCCAAAGTCACGCAGCGGCGATACTCGTGGCGATAGCTGCAATCGCCTCCACTGGCAACGCCTCCGCCACAGAGCCAGCGCTTCAAGCGCCCAACGTAGTTGCAATCTCTGCAAGGATCGTGACCTCTGGCCAACCTGGCGCAGCCGCGCTTGCAGGTCTTGCCGCCCAAGGATTCGCGGCGGTGATTTACCTCGCACCGCCCACCGTGCCGGACGCGGTACCCGGTGAGGCCAACATCGTTCGTGCGCAGGGCATGGAGTTCATCAATATCCCGATCAAGTTCAGCGACCCGACAGAAACGGATTTTCTGGCGTTCGTTGCGGCGATGGAGCGTCTGGGCGAGTCCAAGGTACTCGTGCACTGTCAGGTCAACATGCGGGCGTCGAGCATGATATTTTTGTACCGAGTGATCGTCGGTCACGAAAAGCCAGAGCAAGCCTATGAATCAGTCGCGCGCGTCTGGTCGCCTGAAGGGCCGTGGAAGCGTTTGATCGTGGCGCAACTCAAAAAGGCGGGGATTGCTTTCGAACCTTACTGACGGCGCGAGTTGGAATCAGTCAGTGAGCGTGAATCTAAGCGGCTTTACCGAGCTCATGCAAAACCAGCGCACGATACACAGCGCTATGTCCCGGCGTCGGCACGCCGTACTGAAGCCCAAGATTGTGTACTCGCCCCGACAACCAGCGCAGCTCCAGCGGCTTGCCACGCTCCAGATCTTCCGACATGGAGGAGCGAAACGCGTAGGGCATGCCCTCAAGTTTCGTCATGATTTCGTCGCCAAGGTTTTCGCGAGCTAACTTGCCTGCGGCGCGAGCCACAGCGATGCTCTCGTCGATCAGTTGCCGTTGAAAAACTCGCGTTTCGGCATGCGCCAGAATCTGGCCCATGCACGCGCGCAGCAACGACGTTGAACCCGACAGCGCAGTCAAGGCGATGAATTTTTCCCAGATGACAATACTGATGTCGTCCGTTGCCTTCGCATCTAGCGCGGTGGCGCGCGCACAGGTCGCGAAAAACTCCGCCATTACCGGGTCACCTTTGGCCGCGTCCGCCACGATCATGTGCAGGCCGCCCGGGCTGCGAATTACACCCGGACGGTCAATCACCGCCGACACATAAATCACGCCGCCACGCACCCGAGCATCCGCGACATGCGAAGCGATCATGTTGATGCTGTCGATTCCGTTCTGTAAAGTCAGGATTCGCGTCTGCTCCCCAATCATGGGGCCGAGCGAGCGCGCCGCAGCCTCGGTGTCGCCCAACTTCACCGCAAAAATGATCAGATCAACGGGACCGATATCAGACGGATTTTCGGTGGCCTTGACTAACGGTAGATGCAGCGGATGCACTGGGCTCTCAACCTTTAGTCCATCGCGCCGCATGGCCTCAAGGTGCGCGCCACGGGCGATGAACGAGACGTCCTCGCCAGCCGCCTGAAGGCGACTCCCGACATAGGCACCCACCCCGCCAGAACCCATGATCGCAATACGCATAAACCGACTCCATTGCTTGTTACGTTACGTTGAACTGCTTGAGGTTAGGGCGCGGCACACATCACCACACCTTCATTGACCCAACCACGC
>JBBRGY010000394.1:0-3552 GCA_038223495.1 Burkholderiales bacterium
TGCAGCAGATCGCGCAGGTAGTGAATACAACGAGTTCTTCGCGCCAGAGAAACTGCCAGATTAGACCTTACGTAATCACTGAAAGCCGCTAAAATCAGCGGTTAGCCACGGAAAGGCCACGGGAGAAGCGACCAGCTTCAACTCGGTGGCCTTTTCCACTTTTTAGCATGCAGAACATACGTAACTTTTCCATCATCGCGCACATCGACCACGGTAAATCTACCCTGGCGGATCGTTTCATCCATCGTTGTGGTGGTTTATCTGATCGTGAAATGAGCGAGCAGGTGCTCGACTCGATGGATCTGGAAAAAGAGCGAGGTATCACAATTAAGGCGCAGACTGCCGCGTTGACCTACACGGCCAAAGACGGCATCGTCTACAACTTGAACCTGATCGACACGCCGGGTCACGTGGACTTCTCGTATGAAGTCTCCCGATCCTTATCCGCGTGTGAGGGCGCGCTGCTCGTGGTTGATGCATCGCAAGGCGTCGAGGCGCAAACGGTCGCTAACTGTTACACCGCTATTGAGCTCGGCGTCGAAGTCGTGCCCGTGTTGAACAAAATCGACTTGCCGAGTGCTGATCCCGAGCGCGTTAAAGACGAGATTATGGATGTGGTCGGAGTGGATGCGTCCGACGCAGTGCTTTGTTCCGCTAAGACTGGCATTGGTATTGACGATATTCTCGAAAAGATAATCGCCAAAGTGCCGGCACCGACCGGAAATGTTGACGCACCGCTTAAGGCGCTGATCATCGATAGCTGGTTTGATAATTACGTTGGTGTTGTCATGTTGGTTCGCGTGTTTGACGGTACGCTGAAGCCTAAAGAAAAAATTAATTTCATGGCGACGGGACGTAATCATTTGTGTGAGCAAGTGGGCGTGTTCGCGCCGCGCTCGACGCAGCGTGATTCGCTGTCGGCTGGGCAAGTGGGATTCGTTATTGCCGGTATCAAAGAGTTGGACTCCGCCAAGGTGGGTGACACCATCACTCATGCGCAAAAGCCAGCAGCGGAAGCGTTGCCGGGCTTCAAGGAGGTTAAGCCTCAGGTATTCGCTGGTCTTTATCCGGTCGAGTCAAACCAGTACGAATCGCTGCGCGACGCCCTGGTCAAATTAAAGCTCAATGACTCTTCGCTGCACTACGAACCGGAAGTATCGCAGGCGCTCGGTTTCGGTTTCCGTTGTGGCTTTTTGGGCCTCTTGCACATGGACGTCGTGCAGGAGCGGCTTGAGCGCGAATATGATCAGGATCTGATTACGACTGCACCGACCGTGGTCTATCAAATCGTGCAGCGCGACGGCACGATTCTCAATATTGAAAATCCCGCCAAACTGCCAGACTTGTCACGTGTCGAAGAAATTCGCGAGCCTATTATTACGGCCACCATCCTGATGCCCCAAGAGTACGTTGGCGCGGTCATGGTGTTGTGTAACGAGAAGCGCGGGACGCAGGTCAACATGCAGTATCTGGGACGACAGGTGATGTTGACTTACGACATGCCAATGGCTGAAGTGGTCATGGACTTTTTTGACAAGCTGAAGAGCGTGTCGCGCGGTTACGCCTCGCTCGATTACGAATTCAAAGAATTCCGTGCCGCCGACGTCGTTAAGCTTGATATTTTGATTAACGGCGACAAAGTTGACGCGCTATCGTCGATGGTTCACCGCGCGCAAAGCGCTTACCGTGGGCGTCAGGTTGCTGCCAAGATGCGAGAACTGATCCCGCGCCAAATGTATGACGTGGCGATTCAGGCGGCCATCGGTGCCAATATCATTGCGCGTGAGAGCCTGAAAGCGATGCGCAAAGACGTGCTTGCCAAGTGCTACGGTGGTGATATTTCCCGTAAACGTAAGCTCTTGGACAAGCAAAAAGAAGGCAAGAAGCGCATGAAATCGGTCGGCTCGGTAGAGATTCCGCAAGAAGCATTTTTGGCCATCTTGCAAACGGGCGACAAGTAGTTCGCGCGCGCTGCATGCAATCTGCACCGCGACGTGACGTTTCATCGCCTGACGCTGCAACAAACTTCAGCCAATATTACTGTTGAATCTTTGCCCTGAGCCTAGCGGAGGATCGGGGAACACACGAGGTAGCTCCTATGACAATCGTTGGAAGATCACGCGATTCTTCGCAAAGCTCGAAAATGACCTATTGATGAAATACATTCCCTCTCTAGCCCTTGCTATTCTCGTCGTCACGGCCCTGCGCGGCGTGTTCACTGGATCTCCCGTTAACTTTCCCTTGCTGCTGCTTTTGGCGGTCGTAGTCTGCGGCATTGCTTGGGCGATCGACCGATTTTTTCTAGCGAAGAAACGTGCTGCGGGCGAAGTGCTGCATTGGGGGATTGAGGTTCCAGCTTCGATCTTCACGGTGTTGCTGGTTGTATTTTTGCTGCGCTCCTTTCTGGCTGAGCCGTTCCGCATACCGTCGAGTTCGATGCGCCCGGGGCTGGTGACGGGTGACTTTATTCTCGTCAACAAGTTTTCATATGGCATTCGACTTCCCGTGCTGGATCAAAAGGTGATTGATGTGGGCAGTCCTCAACGTGGTGATGTTGCCGTATTCAAAGCCCCGCACGAGCCGGAGAAGGATTACATCAAACGCATCATCGGCATACCGGGTGACACGATTGTGTACAAGGACAAAAAGCTAACCCTCAATGGCGTATCGGTGGCCCAAGTTGAAGACGGCACCTACAGTTACATGGAGTTTGGCCAGTTTCTGACGACACTGAAATTTAAGGAAAAACTCGGTGACCGCGAATATTTAATCGCGCAATTCCCGCAATTCCCTTCGTTCATCGCGAACCAGAAGTATCCCGGTACGCCAGTTCCGACTTGTGCCGACGATGGCAATGTCGTCACTTGTAAAGTCCCGGCTGGACATTATTTTGCGATGGGCGACAACCGCGACAACAGCCTTGACGGGCGCTACTGGGGTTTCGTGCCGGACACCCATTTGCGTGGCAAAGCGTTCTTTATCTGGTTTAACTGGGAAGATGTGTCGTCGTTTGCTTTCAAGCGCGTATTTCGCGGCATACAATAAAAGTTAGCCAACCTACCTTGCGACGCGATATGAAATATCAACGTGGTCTCAGCCTTGTCGGATTCATTTTTCTTGCGGCGATCGTCGGTTTCGTCATGTTCACCACATTTCGGTGTGTGCCGG
Source organism: Burkholderiales bacterium (assembly GCA_038223495.1). GTDB lineage: Bacteria > Pseudomonadota > Gammaproteobacteria > Burkholderiales > Casimicrobiaceae > Casimicrobium. The sequence continues at coordinate 3,169 of JBBRGY010000394.1, forward strand.
CGTGGACCGAGTATTTTTCCTTGAAGAAAGTGCTGCAGGCCACGGCAAATGAATTCAGTGTGGATGCGCAAGGCCCGGCAATTCGTGCATCGTTTAATCGCCGCGCACAAATTGACGATCTCCCAGTAAAGGGTACCGACCTCGAAATCAGTAAGGACAATGGTAAGGTGGGTCTTTCAGTCGCCTACCAACGTAAAGTGCCTGTTGCTGGCAACATGAGCTTGTTGTTTGATTTTGATGCAGCTGCAACTGGCAATCGTTAGTGACGTGCGCCTAGGCACCAGAATAATTTGAGCCTGGAAGCTGCCCTCGGTTACACCTTTCGCGAGCCTCGCCTGCTGCGTGAGGCGTTGACGCATCGCAGTTTTGGTACACCTCACAACG
>JBBRGY010000395.1:0-3537 GCA_038223495.1 Burkholderiales bacterium
GAAAACCGAAGTGCTGGAGGAAGTACGTGAGTATGCAAGTGGTTTGACGATGAAAGGCGGCACTGCGCTGTACGACGCCATTCTTGATGCTTTGGTCCAAATGAGCGCGGCACAGGCCAAAGACCGTAACTACCAATATTCAGTGATTGCGTTCACCGATGGTGAAAATACACAAGGGCGAAACTTGACTCAATTCAAGGAAGCCTACGCCGCGCTGCCTGAGGACGCGCGGGCGATTCCGGTGTTTACCGTTGCTTTTGGCGAGGCCAGCGATGCGGCGCTCAAGGAGATTTCTAAACTCACGGGTGGGCGCAGCTTTGACGCTCGCAAGACGCCGCTGCCCGCTGTGTTCAAAGAAATTCGAGCGTATCAATAGCCCATGAGGTTATCCACGCTCGGTGAAACCGCCAGCCGCTTTTTGTTCGCTCCAGCGAACTGGTTGGGTCTTGCCTTTGCGATTTCTATACTGGCGCTGGTTGGGCTTGGATGGATTAGTCCACGGCTGTCTGGATTGGCACTTTTTGCTTACGGCGCAGGTTTTGTATGTGGAGGGCTATGGCTGGGCTGGCCGCGACTGGCAGGGCCAGACTGGGGGGAACTCACGTTTGCCGACAGCGAAGACACGCGTGAGGCAACGCGCCGAGCGTTAGCTGCGATCCGCCGCTTGGTGAATACCAATCCGGATCGCCGATTGTCCGCCTCGACCGGTACCAAATTGCTCAGACTCTGCGACGCTATCGAAACCATGCTGGCACAGTGGGAGCGCTCCAAAACGGCCTTGTCGATTGAGGATACGTTTCATGCTCGCTACATTGCGCTGCGTTATCTGCCGGACGCGCTGAAATCGTTCTGGTCGATTCCTGTGCAGTTCGCTACGACCAAAGCCCTCGCCAACGGCCTGACTGCCGAGGCCACGCTCGGACAAACGGTTGACGAATTGGGACAGAAAGTGACACAACTCAATGATGCGCTGGCTGCACGCGACGTACAAGCCTTCGTCGATCATTCGCAGTTTTTGTCGGAAAAGTTTGGTCGCAAGGCGTCTGACGGCGTCGACGGCCCTGTGGCGCTCAAATAGCAGGTTGTTGCGCATTCATCATGCAAGTGCACGAATTGGCTGCCCGGCGCGTTAATTGCTTGAAATGCCCGTGTCCCGCCCCCACTATGGAGACAATGATGAATTCAATCAACAACAGCGTTTCCGCCAGCACTGTGCAACCGATGTTCGACACCCTCACGGTGGCGATGAATGAGGCTGCGTTTGTCCAGGTTGGAGATGATGTGTTTACTGCGGACTATCTGCACGCTCCGGATGAGTTCACACGTCCGGACGATGTATTGGTTGAGGGGACACGGGAGGATCAGGAATTGCTGCTCATACAGCGGGATTTTGAGGGTGCAAAGCTCACGGGCGAAGGTGAGATCTGTCTTCGTGACGGCACTTTGATTCGTTTCCTGCGGCCTGCTGCGGTTCACTAATCATTTGGGTTTTCCCGTGCGTTGACAGCGACGCCAGCCCCGCGTAAAACAACCGTCAATTCAGTCCCATTCAAAGGGCGAGGTGACGCAGTGGACGATTCCAGAGTGACGGTCCTTGAGGGGGCAAGCAGCGAGACTGTGAGTGTGCCGATGACGGCCACGCCAACCCGCGTATTACCTGAGCCTAAGCCGAGAGCCGTAGCAACTCATGCTACGCCGCAGAAGCGCATGCGCAGCCTTAACCTCACGCTCGTGCTGATGGGGACCGCCGCATTGGGCGGGTTGGCAGGCTGTGGCAATCTTGAGAGCAACAAAGGTACGAGCCGAGACGTTTACGCCAACCTTGAAGCTTGCAAGGCCGACTGGGGTAACCCTGGAGACTGCGAGGAGGTGTCGTCATCAACCCCGGTTCATAGCGGCGGTGTCGGCGGCTCGCGAAGTTTCTACGGTCCGCGTTACTCGTCACGATCGGGTAGTAGCTCGGGCTATAGCTCAGATGCACGCCCCGGATCTCGTGCATCCGGTACGGTGTCATCATCGTCCGTATCTCGCGGTGGATTTGGTGCCTCGGCGTCGCGCCATGGCGGCGGAAGTTCGTCGCATTCTTCGGGTGGCTAGTCATGCGTCGTGAACATTTACCCAAGCGAGACAACTGGCAAAAGCGTTGCGAAGACGCGGGCTTCAGCTTTCATTCGATTGACGGACTATATTGGGAAGAAGGCGTCTGCTATCACTTCTCGCGTCGTGAAATCGACGAGCTCGAACGCGCGACGAAAGAGCTCTATGACATGTGCATGGCTGCTGCTGCGCACATCATCGAGAAAGAGCGTTTCAAAGAGTTGGCGATTCCGGAAACTGCGTGGGCGCTGATTCGGGAGAGTTGGGATAACGATCATCCGTCGCTGTTCGGGCGATTTGATCTTGTCTACGACGGCAACGGGCCACCAAAACTTCTTGAGTTCAATGCGGATACGCCGACTTCTCTGATCGAGGCGAGCGTCGCACAATGGCATTGGGTCGAGGACACGAAGCCGGGCGTGGATCAGTTCAACAGTTTGCACGAAGCGTTGATCGCTCAATGGAAGTGGCTCAAGGACGAGCATGGCTACGACCACGTCCACTTTACCTGTGCGGGCGGGAGTGAAGAGGACGACGGCAACCTCGATTATTTGCGCGACACGGCGGTGCAGGCAGGCGTGCAGGCACCATGGCTCACGGTAGAGGAGATTGGCTGGAGCGAAGCGGACCTGGCTTTTGTTGACACCGATAATGAACGCATCGAGACGCTATTCAAGCTCTATCCATGGGAATGGCTGATCGCCGACGAGTTCGGTGACAACTTGCGCAAGACAACGATGCGCGTGATTGAACCGGCGTGGAAGATGGTGCTGGCGAACAAAGGCTTGCTGGTGATTTTGTGGGAGCTGTATCCCGATCATCCACTGCTGCTGCCCGCTTCATTTCAACGTCACAAAGTGCTGGGTGACTACGTGAAAAAGCCGCTGCTTTCGCGTGAGGGAGCCAATGTCGAAATCTATAAAGGCGGTGAAGTGATTCGCGCGGAAGGCACGTATGGCGAGGAGGGCTACGTCTACCAGCAGTACACGCCGATTCCGAGCTTTGAGGGTAACTTCGTAACCATTGGTAGCTGGATCATTGGCGATTCGCCAGCAGGAATTGGCCTCCGCGAAGATGCCACGGAAATTACCATGAACACGTCGCGGTTCGTTCCGCACTATTTTGATTAATTGCCGCACAACGGGGGAACTGCATGTCTTACACGCTCAATGAATCGATCCGCTACTTCGATGATTTCCTCATCTATTTTGCGGTAGCGCTACTTCTGTTTATTGCCTTCACCTTCGTTTACGTGAAGGTAACCCCCTACAACGAAATTGCGCTAATTCGCGAGGGAAACACGTCGGCTGCAATCTCGCTCTCGGGCGCAATGCTCGGGTTTGCCTTGCCACTGGCGAGTACCGTTGCCAACGCGGTTAACTTGATTGATCTCGTATTGTTTGCGGTCCTCGCGACAGTGGTACAGCTCATCGTGTTCGT
>JBBRGY010000396.1:0-3525 GCA_038223495.1 Burkholderiales bacterium
CGTGATCGAATTAGTGTCGGGTGAGCCGATCAACTTGCTGCTGGACGCGAGCAGCTTGCCCAGTTCGGCAGGCGTCTTGGGCTGAGCGGTCAACTTCGTCAGAAACGACGCCTTGTAATTCAAATGCGCCTTCGAAGTTGCCGCGAGCGAATACGTCCCTTTTTTCACTGGGGCAAGCGCAATGTGAGTGGCGTGGATGAACGCAATATCGTAGGTCTTTGCCGCCAAATCTTTTTCCAGTGTTCCATAGTCGGCGATCATGTCAACGCTTACTTTCGCCTTGAGCAGTCGCCCGAGATCGTCACCGATCTGCTTGTAGTTCTGACGCGCGACGTCAGTGTTGCCGCGATAGGTGACGCCTTCATTAACGGCAAAGACCAGCGTTTGTTGGGCCGAAGCCAAGCTAGTGGCGGCGAAACAAATCGTCGCGACTAGCGTTTTTTTGGAAACCATGCGATTCTTTCAATACAGGTGATTTTTCAGCGCGAACGATCAGCTCGCGCGGTCGAATTTGCATTTCGAGCAGAAATGCGACGATATTAAAGAGTTTTCTTATTGGTAATATTGGACTATATACATACAAAGCATAAGATATGCCAAATACATACTTTGGCACCCCACTCATGCGGGTCGAAGCACCGAAAAGCACCCTTTCAAGCGCGTTCCATGAATCACGACAGTCAAGAAAAAATCATCGCCGACACGACGCGCTGGCTCGAGCGCGCTGTCATCGGCCTCAATCTGTGCCCTTTTGCGAAAGCAGTTCACGTCAAAGGGCAGATCCGCTACGTCGTGAGCGACGCCACGACGCCCGAGGCGCTGGCCGACGAACTTCAGCGCGAACTGGAATTTTTGGCCGAAGCGAGCGCTGAGTCGGTCGACACGACGCTGTTGATTCACCCGCAGGTGCTGACGGACTTCCTCGATTTCAATGATTTTCTGGAGGTCGCCGACGGCATCGTTGACGAGTTGGAGCTGGACGGCATCCTGCAAGTCGCAAGCTTCCACCCACAATTTCAGTTTGAAGGCACCGAGCCCGACGACATCACTAATTACACCAATCGCGCACCCTATCCGACGCTGCATCTGCTGCGCGAAGACAGCGTTGAGCGAGCCGTAGCGGCGTTTCCAGACGAACTCGCGATTGCCGAAACGAACATTGGGACGCTGGAAAAACTAGGGCACGAGGGCTGGAAAGCGCTTGATGTTTGACAATCAGCTTTTCGCCGAAAGCGCGCTTTTATGGGGGCTTAACGCGTGAAATCGCCTTTATCGATAAGTGCCATTTGCTTGATGTAGCCCCTGTGCAACCGTCATTGCAGAGTAAAGCTATTAGCGATATGTGCCTTGGTGAAAAAATATTTCACATCAACTGCATCCATTTGCATTCCTGAATCGTAGTGAGGATAGCGGCGCTGAATTTGAACCTTGGGTTCGAAAACAGCTAGCCACCTTCTTCAACTTTCGCTACGAACTAATTCACACACAGGAGCACTTTATGCAACGCAAAACTCTTTCGACCGCGCTCGCCGCAGCCGCACTCACCTCAATCCTCGCCGCTTGCGCCACTGCGCAAATGGCCCCGATGTACGACCAGGGCGCGCTGCCTGCCGCCGTCCAGGTTCCCGCTGGCAACAAAGTCGCGATGGAAACCGTTGGCGTGGGCGAGATCACCTACGAATGCCGCGACAAGAAGGATATGGCGGGACAATACGAGTGGGTATTCGTTGGCCCGGATGCGGCGCTGAATGACCGCAGCGGCAAGCAAGTTGGCAAATACTTTGGCCCGCCCGCAACATGGGAGAGCATGGACGGCTCAAAATTCACCGGCACTCAAGTCGCCGTTGCTCCGGCTGGCGCGGGCAACATCCCGATGCAACTCGTGAAGTCGAATCCCATCATGGGCTCTGGCGCAATGACCGGCGTCACCTACGTCCAGCGCGTATCGACTAAAGGCGGCACTGCGCCGGCGATGGCGTGCGACATGGCCGGCAAGGGCAAAAAAGAAATCGTCAAGTACCAGGCCGACTACATTTTTTACAAAGCGTCCTGATCGGTTGGCCCAGGCACCAATTTTCAGAAACGATACCGATCACTCGTCGAGGGGTGACTTGATCAAGACAGCTTGATCAGGGCGTCGAAACAGGCAGGCTCGTTCGCGCGTGGCTCAGCTATCATTTTGTGGCAGTGGCGGGCGGGACGGCATCCCTCCTCCTGTTGTTCTCTCTCGCCAGCCGACACAACGTATAGACCGGACCTCGCTCGCCTTGCCTGCCTCTCCCGCATCACCCGATTCCGCCCGCGTCGACTGCGCTTCCTTTGACTACGAAGCGGCGCTCACAGCCTGCGCCCGTGGCGACAAACAATCCCTTCACCGCATTTATCAACACGAAAGCCGTCGCCTGCTGGGTGTCGCGTTACGCATCGTGCGTGATCGCGCGCTGGCAGAGGACGTCCTGCACGACGCCTTTATGAACGTTTGGACCAAAGCTGCAAGTTTCGACGCCACGCGCGGCTCGGGTCGCGGCTGGATTCACACGCTGGTGCGCAATCAGGCGCTGACAGTGGTTCGTACGAGCGGTCGCGAAGTATCGGCTGATGAAGATGTCATCGAGGCGATTGAAGCCGAGGCCGTTGCCAATGCTGCGCCAATGGCCGAAGCCTTTGAAATTTCTGCTGATATCGGACGACTCGACGAGTGCCTGAATCACCTCGATGTGCCGAAGCGCAACAGCATCATGCTCGCTTACCTCGACGGCTGCTCGCATAGCGAAATCGCCAAGCGCCTGAACGCACCGCTCGGCAGCGTTAAGGCGTGGATCAAGCGCGGTTTGCTCTCATTGAGGGAGTGCATGGCATGAGTACGACTGAGTCTTCAGACGAACTGCAAGTGCTGGCGGGCGAATATGTGCTCGGCACGTTGTCCGCAACGCGTCGGACAGACGTGGAAGCGCGCATGAAAAATAATGCGGCGCTGCGCACCGCCGTTGAACTGTGGGAAGAAAAACTGTCCCCGCTGAGTGCGCTCGCTGAGCCGACTGAACCGTCGGCGGCGCTGTGGTCACGCATTGAATCTTCGCTTGCGTCGACACCTGCAGTTGTGTCCCCCCGCGCATTGGTTACACCACCGTCAAACTGGTGGAACAGCCTAAATTTGTGGCGCGGCCTCACGGCAACAGGTTTCGCAGCCGCCGCGTTCATGGGCGTCGTGATCGTCACCAACATCGCACAACCGCCCGCACCGGGTTACATGGTCGTGCTGGTTGGCCCGCAAGACAAATCTCCGGGCTGGGTCGTGCAGGCGAGCACCAACAACCAGCAGGCACGCCTCATTCCACTCGGCAAAATGGAAGTTCCGGGCGATAAATCGCTCCAGTTCTGGACCAAAGGCGATGACTGGAAAGGCCCGGTTTCGTTGGGACTCGTCAAGCCGGGCGAGTCGCTGGAAATTCCGCTCGACAAGTTGCCGCCATTGCAGCCTATTCAGCTATTCGAAATCACGCTGGAGCCGTCGAACGGCTCACC
>JBBRGY010000397.1:0-3519 GCA_038223495.1 Burkholderiales bacterium
TCGCCAAAGCGCACGACCCAATCGTGAGCATGACGAAGCTGCATGCGCGCCTCTTTGGCCGCGTTTCCGGCAATCGTTGCAACTTCCCGATCAGCATGTTGCGCCAGGGCCTCCCAAACCGGCACAAACCACGCGGCGAGCAAAAAGGAGCGCAGAATCGTTTGCGCGTAGTCTCCATTAGGCATTTCGGCCAGCGTGACATTGTGAAATTCATGGGGATCGCGGAAGTAGGCGAGCGCATCTTCGGTCGTTGCAGGTGTTCGCCGCGCTGCGACACATTGCAACAACGCGCGCGCTTGCCCAATGACGTCCAGCGCCGTGTTGGTGAGAGCAATATCCTCTTCAAGCGCCGGGCCGTGGCCACACCATTCAGAGAGTCGGTGCCCCCACAGAAGGCAGGTATCAGCCAGCGTCAGGAGCGTTTGTTCGGACAGAGTGTTGGGCATTCAAGAAGACTAATTTAATGTCGTCATTCCCGCGAAGGCGGGAATCCAGACCAAAAGCAGAAATGACACTGCGCGTGGTGGACGCGAACTAGTTGCTCGCGTTCGCATTCGCGAGATTGACGACGATGTGAGATATGTCGTCGCGACGTTGCAGGGGCCTACATATGCCCAATTTCCTCGGGGATATCGTAGAAGGTAGGATGTCGATAAATTTTTGACGCCATCGGATCGAAGTTATCGGCCTTCTGCTCTGGGTCACTCGCTGTGATGGCATTTGATGGCACTACCCAAATGCTCACGCCCTCTTGCCGTCGCGTGTAGACGTCACGCGCTAACGTCACCGCGTGCGCTGCATCGCTCGCGTGCAGACTGCCAACATGCTTGTGGTCGAGCCCCTGTTTGCTGCGGATAAACACTTCAAACAATGACCAACCCGTTTCAGAATTTGTACTCATGCCGCAATCTTCTCCGAAGCTGAGGAAACAGCGCGCGCACCGCGTCGCGCAGCATGCGCAACGGCCGCCTCGCGGACCCAGCGCCCTTTTTCGAACGCCTCAACGCGATCATTTAGTCGTTCGGCGTTACATGGCCCATCACCTTTGACGACGCGCCAAAACTCGTCCCAATCCAACGGACCAAAATCATAGTGACCGCGCTCGGCGTTCCATTTGAGCAATGGATCAGGCAGTGTGAGCCCAAGATACGCCGCCTGCGGCACCGTCACGTCGACAAACGTTTGTCGCAAGTCGTCGTTGCTGATGCGCTTGATGCCCCAGGCACTTGCCTGCCCGCTGTGCTCGGAATCGCTGTCGTGCGGGCCGAACATCATGAGCGTTGGCCACCACCAGCGATTGACGGATTCCTGCGCCAACTGCTTCTGCTCGGGTGTGCCTTCGCACAGAGCGCGCACGATGTCGAAGCCTTGCCGTTGATGGAAAGACTCTTCCTTGCAAACGCGAATCATTGCGCGTGCGTACGGCCCATAGCTGCATCGACACAGCGGGACCTGATTCATAATCGCCGCGCCATCGACCAACCAGCCAATCGTGCCAATGTCGGCCCAGCTATCGGTGGGGTAGTTAAAGATGCTTGAATATTTCGCCTTACCGGAATGCAGCGCGTCGATCATATCTTCACGGCTCGCGCCCAAAGTTTCCGCCGCCGAATACAGATACAGGCCATGACCGCCCTCGTCCTGCACCTTCGCCAGCAAAATCTCTTTGCGTTTCAGCGACGGTGCGCGAGTAATCCAGTTGCCTTCAGGGAGCATGCCGACGACTTCTGAATGTGCGTGTTGCGAAATCTGCCGGATAAGACTTTTCCGGTAAGCCTCTGGCATCTCATCCTGCGGCTCAATTCTTTCGTCGCGAGCGATACGGGCGAGAAATTGCGCTTCGGCGGGAGAGACGGATGGAGCCAAAGCAACGGGATCTGGATTCGGTAGGTCAAGCGATTGGGTGTACATATAAAACCTCTCACTGAGCGTCAAAGACGATCAGAACAATGCGAAATAGTATTCCCGACCGACCGGTCAGTCAAATCTGATTCTCGGTAACGGAAACACGCGGTGTGCATACCAAAAAGTCGAACCGGTCAATGGAGCAAGACACAGCGGCCCGCCATCCCACCTGTATAGGTAGGAGTTACGTTAACCGTTGTACTGTTCATAGCGTGCAAATGTCGTTAGCATCCGAAGTTAACTGGACAAACGGCAATCCATCGTCAATCGGTGTTTTCGTGCCAATTTCGGTGCATTGGTTTTTCAGCTGAACCTGCAATAAAGGCGAAATTGGCCACAATGCGGGCAGAAAAGTCGCGCTGCGAACGAAGGGGTTTCGCAACATTGGAGAATGAGTGGCAGAGTCCCGCATCGCCCGTTTGACAAAGGTTCCGTTTGGTGAAAACGAGCCGTTGTTACATCGCGCGCTGGAAGCGGGCGGCGTCGGACTCTGGGACTACTTTCCCGACAGCGGTTTGATCGATCTTTATCACAACGTGTTGTCGTTTCAAACATTGAAACCGGGCCGATATTACGGTCCCGTTGACGAATTCACCGCCCACGTTGTTGCCGATGACCGCGATGCAATTGCCCGACTGCTTGCCGATTGCACCGCCGCTGTACCCGCCGTTGAGGCTGAATTTCGCATCCAGACGCATGCTGGAAACATGGTCTGGCTATTGTGTCGAGGCCAGCGCACCGTAGGCAGTGACGGTACACCTCGGTACGTCGGTACGCTGGCCGACGTTAGCGTCGCGGCCGAGCGCGAGTTGAAGTTGCTTGCGTACCACGAGTCATTGTTTTCTTTAGCACGGGACCCGTTGGTGGTGGATCGTGCCGACTTTCTGACGGCGGCAAAACACATCATTTCGCAAACTGCGGCAGCGTTGAGAGTCTCCCGTGGCGGGCTATGGCAATTCGCCGATGGTCACAGCAGGCTCGATTGCCTGTATCAGCTAGATACGCGGCAAGCCGATGAAGGCGTTGGTCCAGACACGACGCTCATGAGATATCCAACTTCCACTTTGTTGGCAGTGGACTTTCCGATTTATTTTGCAGCGGTTGTTCAAAGACGCAGTCTCGCCGTTGAAAACGCACGAGCTGACGACGTTCTGCGCGAATTCCGCGCTGCCTATCTACCGCAAACCGGCGTTCGTGCGTTGCTTGACGTGCCTGTTTTTGACCACGGTCAGTTGTGGGGCGTGGTGTGTTTCGAGGATTGCACCAATCCCCGCGCTTGGGACAGCGATGCAGAAGCGTTCGCCAGCTCGGCGGTTGACCTGTTGGCACTTGCACACGAAGTGTCGCAACGCGCAAAGTCAGAGGCAGAACTGGTCGCAACCCGCGAACGCCACCGCGCGTTCATTCAGGCCAGTCATGACTCGATCTGGTCGGTCGATATTCAGGTGCCGATTGACGTGACGCTGTCGCCCGACGAGCAAATGGCTGCGCTGCGACAACACGCGTGCATCGATGATGCCAATGACGCGTTCGCTCGCGACTACCAGCTCGATCTGACTCAGATCATCGGTCGTCGTCTCGTGAACTTTATGCCCTAGTTGTTAAAAGGCTCGT
>JBBRGY010000398.1:0-3516 GCA_038223495.1 Burkholderiales bacterium
GTAATGTTGGTTCGGCATAGCCAATGCTACTGCGCCAGCGCCCAAATTACATGCTCTCGCACCATCTCGCTGTCATGTATAGCGCGCGAACGCAGTGCCTCGATTACCGTTGGCGAACGCTCCGCATTCCCCAGCGCTACCGCAATATTTCGCAACCATCGCTCATGGCCAATTCGCCGGATCGGGCTGCCTTGTAACCGTTCGTTGAACTCCGCTTCCGTCCAACCAAAAAGCTCGACCAATGTCGCTGAGTCCAGCCCATTTCTGGGCTCAAAATCGGGCACGGTTGCCTTGCGCGCAAACTTGTTCCACGGGCAGATGAGTTGGCAGTCGTCGCAGCCGTAGATGCGGTTGCCGATGGCTTTGCGGAACTCCACTGGAATGGCGGTTTTTAGTTCTATCGTCAGGTAGCTGATGCATTTGCGTGCGTCGAGGCGGTGTGGGCCGATGATGGCTTTGGTCGGGCAGACGTCGATGCACGCGGTGCATGTGCCGCAGTGGTCACTCTGTGGCTGCGGCGGCGCTAGTTTTAACGAGGTGTAGATGTCGCCCAGAAAGAACATCGACCCGCGTTCGCGCGAGAGCAACAGCGTGTGTTTTCCGCGCCAGCCGAGGCCTGCTTTCACGGCTAACGGAATTTCCATCACGGGTGCGGAGTCGGTGAACGCGCGGAATTCGTGCGGTGCGATTTCATCGTTGATGGCTTCGGCGAATGCTTGCAGTTTGTTGCGCAAAACTTTGTGATAGTCGCGGCCGAGGGCATAGCGGGAGATGTAGGCTTGGTTATTCTCAAAAGAAGTGTGCGATGAACTTACAGCCCCCTCACCCCAACCCTCTCCCGCGAGGGGGGAGGGGGCTGAACCCGAATCGGTCTTGGGTGAATAGTCGAGCGCTACGCAGATGACACTTTGTGTGCCGGGTTGTAATTCATCGGGCTGCCATCTTTTCGAACCGTGGCGGGCCATATACTCCATCTCGCCATGATGATCGGCCTTAATCCACGCCTGAAACCCCTCCGCCTCGTGCTCAAGCGCGATGTCGGCTATCCCCACCGCAGAGAAGCCCATGCGCTCGCCGAGTTGCACGATGCGTGCTTCTATCGTTTGCTGTGTGGGGTTTGACATGGGGGCCATTGTAGAAACGAACGAGTATTTGCCGGACGAAGCGGCAACGTTGGCCTTTGCCCAGCGATTTGCAGCAACCGTTGAATCGCCTTGCTCCGTGGCGCTTGTTGGTGATTTGGGTGCAGGTAAAACGACGTTTGTTCGCGGCGTGTTGCGCGCGCTCGGTGTGACCGGCGCGATCAAGAGCCCGACGTATGCGCTGGTCGAAAGCTACGACACGACGAAGGGTGAAGTGCATCATCTCGATGCATATCGCATTGACAGCGTGGACGATTTTGAGGCGCGCGGTGGGTTTGAATATTTTGAATCATCATCGATTCGGTTTGTCGAATGGCCGGAGCGGCTGCACGGGGCGGTATCGTTTGATTTGGAGTTGAAGTTTGATTTTGAAAATGAAGGGCGGCGAGTGACGATTTCTCCTCGCTCAAAGAGTGACGCCAATGTCAACCCGATCCCTCTCTCCCCAGGCGAGTGGGGACCAAGCCAATGAACCGCAGAGAGGCTTTGCAAGTTCTGGCTGCGCTGGTGGCCGGTGGTGCAGCCTCGCTGGCATTCGGTGGTCCAAAAATTCTCGCGGTGCGCGCGTGGCCGGGTAAGTCGTCGACCCGCATCACGATTGAATCGGACAGTGAGCTACGCTTTTTTGTCACTGCGTTGTCGAACCCGGATCGCGCGGTCGTTGATCTGACCGATGTGCAAGCCGACGCCGCGTTTCAAAAGGCGCTGGAGACGCTGAAGAACGATACCGGCGTGCTGTCAAAGGCGCGCATCGGCCAGTTCCGCGCAGATACGGCGCGGCTCGTTCTTGAGCTCAAATCAAGCGCAGAGACAGCAGCGTTTGCACTGCCACCGGTGGGGCAATATCGTTACAGGTTGGTGATTGATCTAACGCCAGTTGACGCCGACGACCCGATTGCGACGTTTTTGGCGAAGCTCATTGAGCGCGAGGCGCAGCTCGAAAAAGCCGCTGACCTGGCGGCCATTGAAGCGGCAAAACCCGTACCGCCGATTCTGCCGCCCAAACTCAATAAATTGCCGCCTTTGCTGCCGCCGATCGCTCAGCGTCCGCCGGCCCCGAAGCACGTCAAACCTTTTGTCGTCGTGCTTGATCCTGGCCACGGTGGCGAAGATCCCGGCGCGATCGGCCCAGCGGGCACCTATGAAAAAGACGTGGTGCTGGCCATCGCGCACAAAACAAAAGCCCTGCTGGAGCGGGATCCTCGCATCGTCGTGCTGATGACGCGTGAAGAGGACGTGTTCATCGCGCTCGGTGATCGCGTGCGCAAGGCGCGTGGCGTCAGTGCAGATGTGTTCGTGTCTATTCATGCTGATGCGTTCACGCGACCTGACGCGCGCGGAAGCTCCGTATTTGCGCTCTCGGAGCGTGGTGCCAGCAGCACGGCGGCAAAGTGGATTGCCGACAAAGAAAATCAGTCTGACTTGATCGGTGGCGTGCGCCTCGTCGGACGTGACCCGTCGCTCGCAAAAATGATTCTGGAGATGAGTCAATCGATCACCAACGCCGAATCGATGAAGCTCGGTCGCGGCATGATTGGTGAGATTAAGCCCATCAACAAGCTGCACAAAGGCAGCGTGGAGCAAGCGGGCTTTGCCGTCCTTAAAGCGCCGGACATTCCATCGGTTTTGATTGAGACGGCGTTCATCTCAAACCCTGAGGAAGAGGCGAAGCTGACCAACCCCGCACATCAGCAGAAGCTCGCCCGCGCCATCCATAATGGTGTCCGAAAATTTTTGAGTACGCAGCAGGTTCGAGCATGATCAGCTTTTCGCTGAACGTTATATTTCACAGGGGCTAGAGTGTATTTTATGATGAAGTCGATAATGAATGAAATGAAGGCTTATCCCCTGTGTAGTGGCGGTTACAGCGAAAAGCTGACGCGTCAGATGCACATCGATAGGGGCGTTTCTTTCTCAGCGGGCATGGGCTAACCGATGGCGACCAGTCTGCTTGCACTCATCGACGACATCGCCTCGCTGCTAGATGACGTCTCCCTGCTCACAAAGGTAGCTGCAAAGAAAACGGCTGGCGTGCTTGGCGACGATCTGGCGCTCAATGCGCAGCAAGTGTCGGGCGTCAGCACCGATCGCGAACTCCCTGTCGTGTGGGCGGTGTTCAAAGGTTCGGCGGTCAATAAACTCATCTTGGTGCCGGCTGCGCTGGCAATCAGCGCGTTTGCGCCGTGGGCAGTGACGCCGCTTTTGATGGTCGGCGGCGCGTTTCTTTGCTACGAAGGATTCGAAAAACTGGCGCATAAATTTCTGCACAGCACGCCGGACGAGGCCGCGCATCATGATGAGTTGGTGGGAGTGCTCGCCGACAAAAAGATGGATCGCGTCGCCTACGAAAAAGACAAAGTAAAGGGAGCGATTC
>JBBRGY010000399.1:0-3493 GCA_038223495.1 Burkholderiales bacterium
ACCACCCATCGTTTCGAGGCCTAGCGACAACGGAATCACGTCGAGCAGCAAATGCGATTCGCCCTCGCCAGACTTGTTGCCCGACAGCTGATCCGCCTGAATCGCTGCGCCCAGCGCAACGACTTCATCAGGATTCATCGTGGCCAACGACGGTTTACCAAAATGCGCTTCGAGCGCGGCTCGCACTGACGGCGTGCGAGTTGCACCACCAACCAGCACAACACCGTCAATTTCATCAGCCTTGAGTTTGGCGTCGCGCAACGTGCGCTTCACGGCGCTCATCGTACGATCAACAAAGGGCTGAGTTAGCTCAACAAATTTTTCGCGCGTTACATCAACTTTGCTGTCAAAGCCGCAACCCCAATCTACACGAATCGTGGCCACATCTGCATTCGTCAAAGTCTCTTTTGCAGCGCGCGATGCGGCGAGTAAATTCGCTTGCCCAGCAGGCGACAACGCTCGCGTCAGCGCCCATGTATCGAACGCGTATTTCGCCAGCGCCGCATCAAAATCGTCACCACCCAATTGAGTGTCACCCATCGTGGCCAACACTTCAAACACGCCGCGCGACAATCGCAGGATAGACACGTCAAAGGTGCCACCGCCCAAGTCGTAAATCAAGAACGTGCCTTCGGCATGTTGATCCAGCCCATAAGCCACTGCGGCTGCGGTGGGCTCGTTTAAGAGGCGCAAGACATTCAAGCCCGCAAGCTTTGCGGCGTCCTTGGTTGCCTGGCGCTGCGCATCATCGAAGTACGCGGGCACGGTGATCACCGCGCCGTACAACTCGCCACCGAGACTTTCTTCAGCGCGCGCTTTCAGCGTTTTCAGAATATCGGCGGACACTTCAATCGGCGACATCGCGCCGTGCCGCGTCACGATTTTGAGCGAGCCTTTGCCATCGCCATTGGGCGTCGTGAAGTTGTAGCGAGCCTCCGCGTCGCCGCGCAAATCCGCGACGCTGCGGCCCATGAAGCGCTTGACGGAAGTAATGGTGTTTAACGCGTCGTCACCACGATGTTTGAGCGCGTCGTAGCCCACGATCACGTCGCCCCCGTCTGCATATTGCACGGCCGACGGCAGCATGGTGCGCCCTTCCCGGTCGGGCAAACATTCGGGCACCGCATTGCGAATCGTTGCCACGATTGAATTAGTGGTACCTAGATCAATGCCCACGGCCAGACGGCGCGTGTGCGGTTCGGGGCTTTCGCCAGGTTCGGAGATTTGTAGAAATGCCATGAGCTATTAGGCTAAATCAGCAAGCGCCGATTCAGATTCTTCGATTAGTTTTTGCACGAATCGCATTTTTCGGGCGAGCGTGGTTGCTACGACAAAATGCTCGCCGACGTAGGCGGCGGCAAAAGTGTGACCGAGCGAGGCGAGCATGCTGTTAAGTTCACCGGACATCTCTTCGAGCCGCTCTTCGTCTTCTTTGAGCTTTGCGTCGGCTAGGGCTTCGCGCCACTCGATCTGCCCTGCCAAAAAATCGAACGGCATTGCCGTATTTTTTTCGTCCATGCCGTTGATGTTGACGAGTTCGAGCAGATGCATCGCGCGACGCACCGGGTCTTTCAGTCCCGCGTAGGCTTCATTTATCTCGACGGCTCGCTCCATCGCAACGCGCTTGTCGGCATCGGTGGCGTTAACGAAGCGATCAGGATGAACAGCGGCTTGCAGGTCGCGATAGCGCGAGGCCAATTGCGTCGGATCGACCCCGAACGCTGGCACAAGATCGAAAGTAGAAAAGTGATTCATTCAGACTCCCGCTGGCGTATGCGCGCAGGAGGACAGCCGCGTCAAACTGTGAAGCTCTCACCACAACCACAGCGAGCCTTCTCGCGCGGGTTGTTAAATTTGAAGCCTTCATTCAGGCCTTCGCGCTGAAAATCGAGCTCAGTGCCATCAAGCACCGCGAAGCTTTTCGGGTCAATCATGACCTTGGTGCCGTAACTCTCAAACACCATGTCTTCGGGCAGCGAATCGTCAGCGTACTCAAGTTTGTACGCAAGGCCGGAGCAGCCAGTGGTCTTGACGCCCAGACGAATGCCAATACCCTTGCCGCGTTTGGCGATGTATTTCTGAACGTGATTAGCGGCGGCTTGAGTGAGGGTAACTGGCACTTTTTTACTCCGTAAGGTGGACATGTGTTTCCACCAATTGCGTCATGTTGCGAAACGCGTGGACACTCTATGTGCCCACACTACGTTTCTACGCGGCGACTTTCTCTGCGATGGGATGCTTGGCTTTGTAGTCAAGCACCGCAGCCTTGATCGCATCCTCAGCGAGGATCGAGCAGTGAATTTTCACGGGCGGCAACGCCAGCTCTTCAGCGATTTGCGTGTTCTTCAGGTTCATCGCTTCATCAAGCGTTTTGCCTTTGACCCATTCGGTCACTAACGAGCTTGAGGCAATTGCAGAACCGCAGCCGTACGTCTTGAACTTGGCGTCCTCAATGATGCCGTTGGCACCGACTTTGATCTGCAATTTCATTACGTCACCGCATGCCGGTGCGCCGACCATGCCGGTGCCGATGTCAGCGTCTTCTTTACCGAAAGCACCGACGTTACGGGGGTTCTCGTAGTGGTCAACTACTTTTTCGCTGTATGCCATGTTGTTACCTCTTTACTTCATGTGCGTTAAGGGTGGGGGGTGCCCCTGCCCTACAAAATTAATGTGCTGCCCACTGGACTTGGGATATGTCAATACCGTCTAAGTGCATGTCCCATAGTGGGCTCATCGCACGCAATTTTTCGACTGTGCGCTTCATCGTGGCAATGGTCGTATCGACATCTGCCTCAGTCGTAAACCGGCCGACCGTCATACGGATTGAGCTATGCGCCAATTCATCACTGCGGCCCAACGCACGCAAGACGTAGCTCGGCTCAAGAGATGCACTAGTGCACGCCGAACCCGACGATACTGCGACTTCTTTCACGCCCATGATGAGGCTTTCGCCTTCGACGTAATTAAAGCTGATGTTCAGATTGTGCGGAACACGATGCTCCATGTCACCGTTGATGAACACTTCAGGAATATCTTTCAACCCGTTGTAGAGCCGATCACGCAACATGCGAATACGCTCGTTCTCAGTATTCATTTCGAGCCTGGCAAGGCGAAATGCTTCGCCCATACCAACAATTTGATGCGTCGCCAGCGTGCCGGACCGGAAGCCACGCTCGTGACCACCACCGTGGATTTGTGCTTCCAGACGAATGCGTGGTTTTTTGCGAACGAACAGTGCGCCCATGCCTTTCGGGCCATAGGTTTTATGTGCGCTCATGCTGAGCAAATCGACTTTGACATCTTGCAAATCGATCAACACTTTGCCCGTGGCCTGCGCCGCGTCAACGTGAAAAATGATGCCTTTGCTGCGTGTGATTTCGCCGATATCTTTAATGGGTTGAATCACGCCAATTTCGTTATTCACCCACATGATCGAAACAACAATCGTGTCGGGGCGCAACGCTGCTTTGAATACGTTCATGTCGATCAG
>JBBRGY010000400.1:0-3492 GCA_038223495.1 Burkholderiales bacterium
GGGCGTATGTGCGAATTTAAATGAGAATCAACTATTGTCATAATTTACCGTAAACCCCTGTGTAACCTGGCGTTCAGGAAAAAGTTGTTGGTTATTTTGCGCAGAAATTCGGAAACACTCCCACCTTGACGGGGAGGCGACAAAGCGCGGTTTTTTACGCACAATTGCGGGATGTCTAGCTTTGGCGGCTATTGCCGCGATTTGCGCATCACGCTCGCCCGGTTTGCAGCCTATGTTGCGACCGCCGTCGGCGTCTGCGCGCTATCGACTCCGGTGGCAGCGTTGTCGCACGAAGAGTGGGTTTCGGCGTTTGTGCGTTTTATCGAATGGCCGGTGTCAGCCTCGATCATCGATGGCCCGCTGATTGTGTGCCAACAAAGCGATGCACCCGAATTGGCGCTTGACGGTCGACAGGTGCGCGGCTTGACGCTGAAAGTTCGGCGCGTGGCGGCCCCGCAGAATCTCGCAGGATGCCACGTTTACGCAGCCTTCTCGGGTAATGAAGCAAGCTGGATGCCGTGGCTCAAAGCGGTTAATACTTTAAATGTTGAAAACCGGAAGAAAGCGCGGCCCAACATCCTTCCGGTCGGCTTAGGCGGACAATTTTGCGATCTTGGCGGCGCCATCTGTTTGGTCACCGATCTGGTGACCAGAGCTGAAAATTACCGGCTCAATCTGGAAACCTTGTCACGCGCGGGCTTCCGAGTGGACACGCAACTGCTACGCTCGCAACCGTCACGTCCCGCGAAAGCGGAATAGCGGAGCTTGGTGATGGCCAAAAAACTTCCAGTTTCAATCTCGGTTCAGGTGAGCCGCGTGGTCATCGTCACAGCCGCGATTGCGGTTGTGCTCACCATGATCGTGATGATTTTGGTCGCCGCGCTCTTCGCGCGCAATGCCGCGCAGCAACGTGCCAACACCATCGCCGAATTGATCGCAGCCACTGCCGATGTACCGCTCGTGTTAAAGGACGCCGAGCGTGGGCGCGAAGCCCTCGCCGCGCTCGCTAACTCGAACTCAGTGTTAAGTGCGCGCTTGATTGACGCGTCGGGCGCCGTGCTGGTGTCGCATGTAAACCCACAAAATGCGCTGGCAGCACTCGGGAAAGATGACGCGGGTTGGTTTGAGCGTATTGGCAACGCCACTCAAGTCACGGCGCGCAGCCCAGTCATCAATCGCGGTGACGCGCTTGGCTTTGCCGAGGTGACTCTGCGCGAGCATTACTTGTCACAGGCGCTGCTTGGCTTTGTGCTCTCGGCATCGGCGGTGTTGGCGGCCATGATGTTGGTGTGGTCGGCCATCGCCGCGCCGATCGGGCGGATGTTGACGATGCCGCTCACGCGCTTCGCCGAGGTCACGCGGAAGGTGCGCGACACCGAAGACTTCACCCATCGCGTGCCGGCCACGCGAGTGCTCGAAGTGCAGCGATTGTCGGAGGATTTCAACGCCATGTTGCAGGTGATTCAGCGGCGAACCTCCGAGGTGCAGGAGCGGAACAAACAGCTCGCGCAACTTGCGTTCTATGATCCGCTGACTGGGGCCGCCAACCGCGTGCTGCTGCTTGATCGCATCACGCAATTAATCGACAGCCACAGCCGCAACGAACGTCCGTTCGCCATTATCGAATTTGACCTTGATTACTTCAAATTATTGAACGATCAGCTTGGGCATCATGTGGGCGATGCGTTCCTGAAAGCGATGAGCGACCGTTGTAAATCCGAGTTGCGTCCGACCGATACGTTTGCCCGATTGGGGGGCGATGAATTCATCGCGCTGTTGCCGGATATTGGCAGCATTGACAACGCGCACACGGTTGCAAAAAAACTGGCCGAAGCTGTGCATGCCGCCAACTACGTGCATACACTCCCGATCAGTTGTACCGCCAGCATGGGCATCGGACTCTATCCGGAGGACGGGCACTCGACCAACGAGCTTATGGCGCGCGTGGATGCTGCGATGTACGAAGCAAAAGCCGCCGGTCGCAATCAGGTTAGATATGTTCGCGATGTACCCGTTCAGAAGAGCTTCAAAAGGGGGTCGTTCATGAAAAATAAAATCACAGGGCGGATGCTGCATCTGCCTCGCGCACTGTTGCCTGTAGCCTGCGGCGGGAGTTTGCTGATGGCTATCGGACTCACCGGATGTGCATCGCCGCCGCCCGCGCCAGCGCCGACGCCCGTGGTCATCGCGCCCAATACGCCGACGCGTATGGAGCAACTGGTCGCTGCGCTTAAGGCGATGAGTTTCGAGCGGCGCGACGACGGGTGGCACCTGTCGCTGCCGGCGCCACTCATCTTTCAGTTTGACAGCGACATCGTCTCTACCGACGCTCACGACAACCTCGTTCGCATTGCACGTGAACTGCATTCACTAGGCATTAGTCAAGTGCTAGTTCGTGGTCACACCGACACGATCGGCGCACGTGAATACAACATCGTACTATCGAAACGCCGCGCCGACGCCGTGGCACGCGTATTTGGCGAAGGCGGCTATCCGGCCGAAGGCATTGACGCCAAAGGCATGGGCTCATCGGTGCCGATCGCCGAGAACACGACCAACGAAGGCCGCGCCAAGAATCGTCGCGTCGTGATCATCGTGCAGGTGGACGGTTCGGTCGCGAAGTAACTTATCGCGTCGACTGATGGCGTTCGTGTGCTCCACAAAAATTTTGGCGCTTTGCGGGTAGTGACAAAATTGCGGAATGCACACGCCTTCCTCGTCTTCCCCACCTTCCCAATCGCCCGCACAACCGACGCAACGCAGCAATCCGCTGCATGGTCTGACGCTGGAGATAATCCTCAAAGCGCTCGTCGCTCACTTCGGCTGGGCTGAGCTGGGTGAGCGCATTCCCGTGCGCTGTTTCACGCATGATCCCAGCGTCGGCTCCAGTCTCAAGTTTCTGCGTAAAGAACCGTGGGCACGCGAAAAAGTAGAGGGGCTTTATTTGTTTATGTTGCGTGATATCAAGCGTGCTCATGTTGCCGAACATGGGCCCGCGAGCGATCAGTCAGTTTAGGCATCGTGATGAATTTAGTTTTAAGAGTCTTTCTCGTTAGCGTTGCAGCAATGGTGTTTCAAAGCACCGCATTTGCGCAGGACCAGGCGGCGCGCTACACAAAACTGCAATCAGCTGTTGCAAATCCCGACGGCATCGGCAAGCGCTACATGGGGCGCGAGATTGCTGGCGTGATGGGCTGGCAGGGCGCGGCGTGGCTTGAGCGTGAAGAGCGGCAAAAAGAGGAGCGCACTGACATCCTGATCAAGGCGCTCGACTTGAAACCGGGCATGGTGGTTGCCGATATTGGTGCAGGCACGGGCTATTTGTCGCGGCGGCTGGCAAGTGCGGTCGCGCCAAACGGCAAAGTATTGGCGGTCGACGTTCAACCCGAGATGGTGCGCATGTTGAAGCGTCTGGCGCAGCAAAAGGGCTTGTCAAACATCGAGCCGTCACTCGGTTCAGAAAAAGACGTAAGCCTGCCCGCTGCAACGGTT
>JBBRGY010000401.1:0-3489 GCA_038223495.1 Burkholderiales bacterium
CCATCCCAGAGACGTTTTCTACGATGAAGGCTCGCGGTTGAATCTGATTGAGCGCGCGCGCGAACTCAAGATAAAGTGTATTTATCTTGCGAGAGGCTTGTCGAACGCCCCCTTGACTGAAGCCCTGACAGGGGTAGCACCCTACCAATAATTCGGCTTCAGGAAAATTCTGGATTTTCGCGATGTCCCCTAGAACATAGTCAGTGTCTGGTTGATTCGCCAAGTACACGTCGCGTGCGTACGGCAGTATGTCGTTGGCCATCACGACATCAAATCCAGCTCCCAGCACTCCGCAATCTGAACCACCACAACCTGAAAATAGCGAAACCGCCCGCCTTGCCCCTGCCACCGTTGCTTCCTTTACGTGAGACCGTCAATATTCAAATTATCGCCTCGCGCCCCCTTTTAGGGAAATTAACGCGGAATCTTGCGCTTCTCGACACTCCATGAACTGGTGAATGTGGCGCCATCATCTACCCTAAGATGCCATCTACGACATGTCCTAGGTTCCTGTTCGCGGGAATCGGTCGCGCACGCACTTACGACCAATCATCGCGAAAGAACTGAACATCCCCGCTTATGTCCGCCCTGGAGTGCTCGGCACTGACAAAACCAATACTCTTGCGGAACGTGTCGTGTGACGTGCAACCTGCGATGTGTATAGCGATTGGGCTGGCACCCCAACTCATCGTGGCTTTTTCGCCCCTTCTGCCCGCCCCGAAGCGCGCAGTGTTGTGCGGTCGTAGATGCGTCGTCGGCACACACTCTGCGTAGCGACAGCGAAGCATTCGTGTGCCGTTCGACGCGTCCCGCACAACGCGAGCACTGGAGGATCAGGCGGGCAGTAGGGGCTAGCCTTTTGGTTACTTTTGGGCAATGCCAAAAGTGACTCGCCTTCAGGCGAAATGAAGCGGTGGCAAACGCTGCTGCTCATTCCACCAAACCCCTCACCCTTTCCCGCAAGGGCCGAGGGGACTGATTCGCGCTTCGCGGGAACTACGGGCTGGATCCCCGGCTGCGCGGAGGATGACGGCGAATTGGCAGTTCGGCTGCTCTATTCCGGTGGGACATTTACGTCTGAGTACGAGATTAGCTTTTTGTTGCAGCCCAGCTTGCACAGGGGCTAGACAAGCAAAACGCTATTTATCGAGTTATGCCTAATTTGGCATCTAGCCCTTATAGAGGCGTGCTTTCAACCAAAAGTCGATCCGTGTATTCCATCCGCTCCCCTACTTCAATCCATCACCTAACTTCCGCCACCCTCAAACTCCCCCGCACAGTAACCGTCACCCGATCCCGCTCTTCGCCTTTGGCGTCGAGCAATCGAATCGTGAAGTTTCCAGCCGTGGGCGACCAGAAGCCGTTGCCTTCGGCGCAGCCGAGCGATTCGCCATTCACCTCCCAACAATTGGCCTGCGCGAGATCGCCGCTCTTCAACGCGACGCGTTGATTTTTAATCGGGATGTCCGGGTCGAGCGCGATGATGGTGCCGTCGGTGGGCAACAGGATGCGCGCGCCAGCGCCGCTCGCTTGGCGCGCTGCGACCTGCATCGGCAGGGTGCTGTTCGGCTCCGTGCCACGCACGAACCATTCGTCACGAGAGGCTTCGACGTGCTCCGTGGAACCGTCAGAAAATGTGACTCTGCGTTTGACCAGTGTGGCGGGCGCGGCTGGCTCGCGACTCGCGCCGTAGCGTGCGGCCGCTGCCTCCATCACGTCGGCCCAGATCGGCCCTGCGCCAGTGATGCCGGTGACGCTGTGCATCGGTGCGCCGCTCGCGTTGCCGACCCACACGCCAACAGTAACGCGGGTGTTGAAACCCATCGTCCAGTTGTCGCGCATGTCTTTGCTGGTGCCCGTTTTTACGGCCGCCCAGTGTGACAGCGCGAGCGGATTGTCGAAGCCAAACGTGACGTAGCGCGCGCCGCGATCGGAGAGGATGTCGGTGATGATCCAGGCGCTTGATTCGGAGAACAACCGTCTGCTTTCAGCCCGTGTGTTGCTGCCCATGACGAACGTGCTCGGCCGCCACACACCGCCATTGGCAATCGCACGATAGGCATTGGTGAGTTCGAGTACCGATACGTCCGCGCTGCCGAGCGCCAGAGAGAAGCCGTAGTGCTCGGGGTCGTCCACGAGCGTGGTGAGACCAGCGCGGCGGAGCACAGCATGTGAGGGCGCGACGCCGACGAGCGTGAGCGCGCGTATCGCGGGCACGTTCAGCGATGAGGCGAGCGCTGTGCGCACGCTGACTGGGCCAACGTATTCATGCGCGTAGTTTTGCGGCGTGTACGCACCGCCGCCGACATCGACTGAGAACGGCGCGTCGTCGAGCAATGTGGCCGCAGTGAATAGATTTTTCTCAAGTCCCAAACCGTAGATAAATGGCTTAAGCGTTGAACCTGCCTGCCGTGGCGCGCGCGCTGCGTCCACTTCGCCCGCCTCCGAAAGACGTCCCGACGAGCCAACGTAAGCCAGCACTTCGCCGGTGGCGTTGTCGATGACGACCACCGCTGCGTCGTGCGCATTGCGTCCGCTAATTTGCGGCAGATGTTTGGCGATGGCGTCGCGCGCGGCTAATTGCAGCTCGCGGTCAAGCGTAGTCATTTCGGTTCGGGATGAACTCGCGGCGCTTCGTTGGTTCGACGGATTCGCAGTGAATGACGGGAGATATCTCGCGATGTGTGGCGCGATGGAGTCGGCCTCTGAGCGCAGTGTGGACGTGCTGCTCCAGCGGTCAATGGCGTATGGCAGCACGGCACAATCGCTTGAGGAATCTTTGGTCGCCAGACTTTTCAGAACGTCACACGCGCGACGCTCCACGACCGCACGCGGTGCTTGCGGCGCACGAATGAGCGCGGCGAGCACTGCGGATTCGGTGGCGTTTAATCCATGCGGCGCTTTGCCGAACAAATATTCGGCAGCAGCGCCGATGCCCTGAATCTCGCCGCGAAAGAAAATCGTGTTGAGATAGGTTTCAAGAATTTGCTGCTTGGACCACGCGCGCTCAAGCTCCCACGCGGCCTTGGCCTGATCAAACTTTTGTTGTGCGGTGCGGCCATCGCTCGCGCGCGCGAGCGATTTGTCCATCATCGCGGCGACCTGCATGGAGATGCTGCTCGCGCCGCGCAGCGTTGCGCCGCCACGCAGATTGTTAATCGCTGCCGCAGCGGCCGCGCGCAAATCCACGCCGCCATGCTCGAAGAAACGTTTGTCTTCGGTCGCCAGAACGGCATCAATCAGCGCGGGCGAAATCTGATCCAGCGATACCCAAGTCGTACGCCGGACTTTATCGTCGATGCGGACGTGCTGGATGGGTGCGCCGTTACGGTCAGCGATGATGCGATCACTGGGGACGTAGCTGGCGCGTAGTGCTTCGTAATTTGATGGCGTTGCCGTAACCGAGGTTGCGACTGCCAACGTCATCAACGCCGTACAAACAAAAAGCAACGCGCTATGAGCCAACGTAGGTCGGGCACTGCCCACCTT
>JBBRGY010000402.1:0-3483 GCA_038223495.1 Burkholderiales bacterium
GACTGCCGCTGAACTCATCAAGTTCTACGATGACAAAATTGCTAAATGGCAGGTGCCCGACGACGTGCAGTTCGTCGACGCCATTCCACTTGGGGCGACCGGCAAGATGATGAAAGCCAAGCTGCGCGAGCAGTTTAAGGATTACGTCCTGCCTGGTGCGTGATTTGACCAAAAAATAGATACGCAACACGTTGACTCTGGTCCTCGAAACCCATTCCCCAAGGAAACGCTTATGAAATTCAAATCTCAACTCGTCGCTAGTGCGGTTTTTGCCGCAATTGCCTCGGCCGGATTGACCGCGCCTGTGTCTGCCGCTGAAGTCGAAGTGCTGCACTGGTGGACGTCGGGCGGCGAAGCGAAATCGGTCGCCGAGCTTAAGAAAATGATGGAAGCGAAGGGCGATAAGTGGAAAGACTTCGCGGTTGCTGGAGGCGCGGGTGACGCGGCGATGACCGCGCTCAAGGCGCGCGTTGTTTCAGGCAATCCGCCGACAGCCGCGCAAATCAAAGGCCCGTCCATTCAGGAATGGGCGAAAGAGGGCGCGCTCGGCAACATTGATGAAGCCGCGAAAGACTGGGACAAACTGCTACCGAAAGCGGTGTCGGATGTCATGAAATACAAAGGGCATTACGTTGCAGCACCCGTGAATGTGCATCGGGTGAACTGGCTCTGGATCAATGAAGATGCGCTGAAAAAAGCGGGCGGCAAAGTGCCGACCAATTACGAAGAAATTTTTGCGCTTGCCGATAAATTCAAAGCTCAGGGCATCATCCCCATCGCGCACGGCGGTCAGCCCTGGCAGGACGCAACTGTGTTCGAATCGGTCGTCCTGGGTGTTGGCGGCGCGAAGTTCTACAACGACGCGCTGGTCAAGCTTGACCCCACCGCGTTGTCGAGCCCAACGATGGCGAAGTCCTTTGACACGCTGGCCAAGATCAAAACCTATATCGACAAAGACGCGTCGGGTCGCGACTGGAATCTGGCCACCGCAATGGTCATGAACGGCAAGGGCGGCATGCAGTTTATGGGCGACTGGGCAAAAGGTGAATTCACCGCTGCCAACAAAGTCAACGGCAAGGATTACGTCTGCGCCGCAGCACCAGGCACGGCCAATTCGTACACCTTCAACATCGACTCATTCGCGATGTTCAACGTGAAGGCCCCTGACGCGAAAAAGGGTCAACTTGATCTGGCAACAGCGATCATGAGCCCTGAGTTTCAGGAGGTTTTTAACTTGAACAAAGGCTCGATTCCTGTTCGTCCAGGCGTGAACAAAGCGAAGTTCGACTCCTGTGCAACCAAGTCGATGGCCGACTTTGACAGCACCGCCAAGACTGGCAGTCTAGAGCCTAGCTTCGCCCACGGCATGGCCGTTGCCTCTGCCACGCAAGGCGCGATGGTCGACGTGATTGCCAAGTTCATGAACTCGAATATGTCGAGCAAAGACGCGGTGACGGCGTTGGCGAAAGCGAGCAAAACCAAGTAGCGTTATTTGGGACGTCATGCGCCCAAATAACTCGGCGCGATCAACCGTACGCGTTGCGACGGTTATCGCGCCGATTGCAAAATGAAGATTTCGTCTGACCGCTGGCTGCCCAAGCTAGTGCTTTCGCCAACGCTCGCTGCGAGCCTGGTGTTTGTCTACGGTTTCATCCTCGTGACGATTGCGCTGTCGTTCACTGAATCGCGGCTGCTGCCGCACTGGGAGTGGGCGGGCGTGTCGCGTTATGCAGAATTGTTCGACAACGACCGATTCTGGGTGAGCGCAAAAAATCTTGCGATCTTCGGAATACTCT
The DNA here is from genome assembly GCA_038223495.1 of Burkholderiales bacterium. GTDB lineage: Bacteria > Pseudomonadota > Gammaproteobacteria > Burkholderiales > Casimicrobiaceae > Casimicrobium. The sequence goes on from JBBRGY010000402.1 coordinate 1,797, forward strand.
TTATTGGCATCAGTCTCGCGGTCGGATTAGTGGTCGCTATTCTGCTCGACCAAAAAATTCGTGGTGAAGGTTTTTTGCGAGCGATCTATTTGTATCCGATGGCGTTGTCGTTCATCGTCACAGGAAACGCCTGGAAGTGGTTGCTGAACCCTGGCCTCGGGCTCGAGCACATCGTGCAGCAATGGGGCTGGACGAGTTTTACGTTCGACTGGCTGGTAAATCCCGACATGGCGATCTACACGGTCGTGATCGCTGGCGTTTGGCAGAGCTCGGGCTTTGCGATGGCGCTGTTTTTAGCCGGGCTGCGCGGCGTCGACGGCGAGATTATCAAGGCAGCACAAGTAGATGGCGCGTCATTGTCCACGATTTATCGGCGAATCATCATTCCGAGTTTGCGTCCTGTGTTTTTTTCGGTCACGCTGATCCTCGCGCACATCGCAATCAAGAGCTTTGATCTGGTCATGGCGTTGACGGGCGGCGGGCCAGGCAACGCGTCGGACGTTCCCGCGATATTCATGTATCAATATTCGTTTACGCGCGGGCAATTAGGCGTAGGCGCCGCGAGTGCAGTCATGATGTTGATGACGATTGTGGCGGTGATGGTGCCGCTGATGTATGCCGAATCCCGTAGCGGGAGCGAACGATGAATCGCGCTGGGCGATTCTTCCTCTATGCGACGCTGATTCTGTCTGCGTTGTACGCATTGGCCCCGATGTGGGTCATGCTTTCGACGTCGCTGAAGACGCTGGATGAAATTCGCGAAGGCAGTCTGATTGCCGCGCCGCATGCGCCCACGTTTGCGCCGTGGCTGAAAGCATGGGGCACGGCGTGCAGCGGAGTTCGCTGCGAAGGGTTGAAGCCATTTTTTCTGAATTCGCTTTTGATGACGATCCCCGCCGTTTTGATCTCGACGCTGGTCGGCGCGCTAAACGGTTACGCGCTGACGCATTGGCGATTTCGGGGCTCAGATTTTTTGTTCACGGCGCTGTTGGTGGGCTGCTTCATTCCGTTTCAGGTTGTGTTGTTGCCGATGGCGCGACTGCTCGGCACTGTGGGCATTTCCGATTCGATCTTTGGTTTGATCTTTGTTCACGTCGTGTACGGGCTCGCATTCACGACGCTGTTTTTTCGCAACTATTACATCGGCGTTCCCGGAGAACTGGTGAAAGCAGCGCGCGTTGATGGCGCGGGTTTCTTCACAATTTTTCAGCGCATTTTGTTGCCGATCAGCGGCCCGATTTTCATGGTCTGTGTGATCTGGCAGTTCACACAAATCTGGAATGATTTTTTGTTCGGCGTCGTGTTTGCAGGCTCCGATTCTCAGCCGGTGACTGTGGCTTTGAACAACCTTGTGCGTACATCGACGGGTGTGAAGGAATACAACGTAGACATGGCCGCTGCCATCATCGCCGCGCTTCCGACACTGCTGGTCTACATCGTCGCTGGCAAATATTTCGTGCGGGGCCTGACCGCCGGCGCCGTGAAGGGATAACACGTTGGCAAGCCTTGGCATTCACAACATCCGCAAGATTTACCCAAATGGCGTCGAAGTGCTGAAGGGCATCAATCTCGACATCGCCGACGGTGAGTTTTTGATTCTGGTCGGCGGTTCTGGCTGCGGCAAGAGCACGCTGCTAAACATGATCGCAGGCCTCGAAACCGTGACCGAAGGCGAGATCAGCATCGG
>JBBRGY010000403.1:0-3472 GCA_038223495.1 Burkholderiales bacterium
GACGCAGCGCGAAGCGCACGTTCGCTGCGCGGTCTGGTTTTCATTGCGGCTAACTGCTATTCCGCGGTCAGTGTGTCTGATTTTCCGGAGCGTTGGAACACGGATCCGGACGCCGCAACCAACGAGCGCGTGCGCAAGGCCGCGCGGGCGCAGTTACATCGGTATTGGGAAATCTTCGCTGACCTGTTTGACGCCTCGCCGTACCTCGAAGGCGAAACGCCTGGTGCACTCGACTTTCTAGCCGTTGTCGTCTCGAAATGGTCAGGAACGCGTGCGCATTTGACGGTCGCGCGCCCCCAGTTTTTGGAGATTCTGCTTCGCATTGAAGCGCACCCCGACGTCGCGCCAATCGTTGCGCGACATTGGAACGCTTAAGGCGCTCCGGTGTCAAAGTCAATGTAGTGAGCACATTCACACCGCTGCAAAGGAGACGATATGCAACTCGCATTCACTTTTCCCAGACAGTCTGTTCAAGCGCTGGCCGTGAGACCTAAATCGGGCAATACGTTCGATAATCCGCTAATGTCGACTGACGAAAAGCCCGATATCGCCAAGTTGGCGGGCGACGCAGAAGCCGCGGGCAAGCTTCGCAATAAGGCCCTGCGCCTGCTCACCACACGAGAGCACTCACGCGAGGAGCTCATGCGCAAACTCGCGCAATCCAAAGCCCGCCGTGCCAGAAATGAAGCCAAGGCACCTCCGCCAGCTAAGGACGACATTTCTCGGTTGATTGATGATTTGGTCGCCCAAGGCTGGCAGTCCGATGACCGTTATGCCGAAGCCATTGTGCGCCGTCTTACCGGGCAAGCCAGTCGCCGTTTCATCGAAGACAAACTCGCTCAAACAGGCATCAAAAAGGACGTCGCGCAACTCGCGCTCGAAGCGTTGGAGCAGGACGAAAACGAAGTTGCCAAGGCGCTTTGGGAGCGGCGATATGGCAACGTTCCGTCGGACGACAAGGAGCGACAAAAGCAAATTAGGTTCTTGTTAAGCCGCGGATTTCACCTAGGAGACGCCTTCAAGATTGTCCCGCGCATACCGTTCCCGGCGCCGGCTCCGGAGGTGGCAATCGCGGATGGCGCTCCCGCTGAGCCTGTTGTTCAAGACTCACAGCGTACGCCGCGTTCCGGCATGCAGCGTTCCGCGTGGGGCAGTAAGAGCGGTGGGAAACCGGGTGGCGCGTCAACCTTTGGCCGAGGCGGCAAAAAAGCCAAAGAGAGCAGCATAAGCACCAGCAGTAAGATTTTCAGACGCACCCCGGACTGAACTGTTCTCTGTACACCCTCGCGCCAGCGACGCCACGGCGCTTAGCAATTGCTAGACGCAACGATCCGTACATCTTGCTTTCTTTTCCCAGCAAATACGCCCTCATCCCTCGCTGCGTTGTTCTATCCTTCTTCCCTGCGCTTCGTCGCGTAAGGCCTGACTTGCGCGCGAATCAGCGGATTTGTCGCTAAGCTTGCCGCGTTCGCGTCCTCATCGACGTCGTCTGTGATGTCAGCCGCAAGAGAAGCCACCATGTCAGCCTCACAATTTCCACCGCTCGCTAGCAAGCCCTCGACCCGGCACTGCTCCAATTGCAGCTCGCTGATGTCGATCTACACCCTGCCTGGTCATTACAACCAGACCATCGAAATCGACGTTTGCCACGACTGCAACGCGATCTGGTTCGATCAGTGGGAAAGCACGCAACTCTCGCCCGATGGCACCGTTGCGTTGTTCCAGCTGATTAACGAGCGGGGCGGCGCGTCCAGCACGGTGGCGAGCAAATTCGGAGAAGGGCTCCGCTGCGTGACATGCGGCACGGGCATGAAACTCATCAACGATCGCGTCAAAAACACGCGCTTCGCCTACCAGTCATGCCCAAAAGGTCACGGACGCCTCACCACCTTCTACAACTTCCTCGCCGAAAAGCAGTTCGTTCGCGAGCTGACTCAGCTTGAGCGCTCAAAGCTCGCCGCTACCGTGCAGCAAATCAAATGCTCCGGTTGTGGTGCTTCGGTCAACATCGGCAAGACGGACGCCTGTGAATACTGCCGCGCGCCGGTGTCGGTGTTTGATCGCGATGCCGCGAAAGCGGCGATCGATCATTACCTGAGTGAACGGCAAAAAACGCCGTCGCAACAAGCGCCGGGCACGGCGCCCCCATACGGCCACTCGAGCACAGGTTCCAGCAACTTCGAATATCACTCGGCCGACATTGCGACCGATATTCTCTTTGCGCTGGGGCGGGTTGCACTCAGGGGTTTCGGCAGCGGCGCTTCTCGTGCGCTCCCCGCAGCTGCCGGTGCGGGTGCTGGCAGTGTCCTGGCAGACACCGGCACAAGCGCCACCGGTGGCTTGCTGGATTCCCTTCAGACCGGCAGCGCGGTCGGGTTGCCGAGCGCGACCGATGCGCTCTTCGGTGCAGGTCTTGGCAATGGCATCGGCGGCGGCATTAGTTCAAGCGTGGGAAATTCCGGTCTCGTGGATAGCCTCGGTGACACGCTATCGAGCAGCACTCTCATCCTGCCTGACGCGACGGGCGCGCTACCTTCCGCGACTGAGGCCCTGTTCGGCGGCGGATCGGGCCTGGTTAACTCGGCCGGTGACGCTGCTGGCGGATTTATGGGTGAACTGGGCAACCTGTTTTCCAGCACCGCCTCATCCGGCATTGTCGATTCGGCTGGCAACGTTCTGTCCGACCTAGGCGGCAGCGCGATTGAAAGCGTCGGCAGCGGCGCGCTGGACGTCGCCAGCGACGTGGCATCGTCCGCTGGCGATGGCCTCATCGATCTGGTCAGCGATGGGCTGGGGAGTCTGCTTGGGTCGCTATTTGACTAGCCGTTAAATCCGCGTCAGACGTCAACCTACATTTTTCGTCCCATTTCGCGCACCGCTTCATAGCGAAAACACGTTGTGAAGTGGTCATTCACCATGCCACACGCCTGCATGTGCGCGTAGACAATGGTTGAGCCCACAAACTTAAACCCAGCTTTCAAAAGCGCTTTTGACAGTGCATCAGATTCGGACGTTGTGGCCTTGACGTCGTCACGGCTTTTCGGTGCGTTCTGCTTGGGTTTGCCGTCGACGAACTGCCAGAAAAAATCGGTAAGCGCGAATTCAGGTCGAGCGGCGGTTTCGCGCAACGTGAGCAGTGCCTGCGCGTTGGTCACGGCGGCACGAATCTTTAATTGATTGCGAATGATGCGGGCATCGAGCAACAGTTTTTGAATTTTCAATTCGTCATAGCGCGCAATCTTTTCGACGTTGAAATCATCGAATGCTTGGCGGTAGCTGTCGCGTTTGGCGAGAACAGTCTGCCACGATAAGCCAGCCTGAGCGCCTTCGAGAATCATCATCTCAAACATCTTGTGTTCGTCGAAGCAGGGTACGCCCCATTCTTCATCGTGATATTTCTCGTAAAAATCAGGAATACCCGTTGCCCAAAAGCAGCGCGGCTGGCCGTCGGAGGTTACTTTTGGCGGTGAGA
>JBBRGY010000404.1:0-3471 GCA_038223495.1 Burkholderiales bacterium
CGATTGTAGAAGATTTTCCCTTGTCAATCAACTGCTTAGCCTCAGTCTCAATATCGTCGGCAATCCGCAGTTTTGCGATCTGTCCTGCGCGTCTTTCGGCCCTGACTTGCGCCGTCGCGGTTAGGTAGATTTTGAGAGCGGCGGACGGAAATACGATGGTTCCCATGTCACGACCATCGGCAACGAGACCAGGTGCCGTGGCAAAGTCTCGCTGCCGTTGCAGCAGCGCAGCGCGTACTTCCGGGATCGCCGAGAGTGTCGAAGCGGCCATTCCCGCCGCCTCCGAGCGCACAGCGGCGGTGGCATCAACGCCATCCAACCATATTTTCTCATCAACAAAAATCAAAGAAAGTGCTTTAGCTTGCTCTGCTAACACATTGATTTCGTTGAAATTAATATTCCTCCAAAGACAAGCTAAGGCATGGGCCCGATAGATCGCGCCGGAATCGAGCAGATGAAATCCGAGTGATTCAGCAACTTGCCTCGCGACGGTGCCTTTTCCTGAAGCAACAGGACCGTCAATAGTGATGATGGGAACCATGTCAGTTCAAATCCCGCGGACTAAAAGTGATCAGCTTTTCACTGAAAGCACGTCCGTGCAGGGCGTTGACCCGAGAAATGTCCATAAATCGACAATTGGCATTGTTGCGGTTAAGCCCACGATAAATAGGCGTTGTAGCAAAAAGTTGATCAAAAAATTTGAAGCGCATGATCGCCAAATTTTAATGGCACGCATTGCGTCTCTGATACCCACCCCACGTTTCCAGCTCGGAACTTGCCCGCAGAGCGGCAGACAATGCGCCACTACCGAGTCATGTTCATACCCAAAATAAACAGTTGGCGATCCAGCGCTTCATAAAGGCAGGTCGCGTCTCCGTTACACGCTTCCCGATTTTTAAGCTGCTCGTTATTGAGGGTATCGATACTGGCATTAAAGTCTGGCCGATCTGAAACCACGCGAGCCCGCGCAGCCAACGCAAACGAGTGTAGGCGCCATAGCTGACGATTCGCGCAAATCGCGCGGTCGCTGGCCGACGCGGCCTGCTTGCAAAACTCGGTTTGCGCGGAGGCAGGAGCATGACTTTGTGGCGCACACTGCTCCATGACAAGTAGAGCGTCGTACGATCCAGGGAAGAATACCGATGTTGCCTTCCCGGATTCGACAGAATTGAAGGCGATTCAGTTCGCGAACGGCTGCTTCTGACCATCAATGGATTTGCAGGTAACTTGCCACAGGTCGACGCTGCGCCCCGTAAGGCTCCCCAATTCATAGTCGGCTGCTCGACCGTACAGCAGGCCCTTCATTACCGCTGGACGTTTCAGACCACCCGCCTTCGCAAACAAGACGCGCATTGACACGCGCTTCGCACCCACCATCGGTGCCATCGCGCAAGTGGGCTCGTAGCGCTGAAAGTTCACGCCCTCTGTCGAGATCGCAAGGGTGCGACTCATCAGTCGCGGGTCGTTTGCTCGCATCGTCCATTGTTGTGGACTTAAGCTTTGCGGCATCAGCGCCCGAGTGACTTCCCAGTCACCGAGAAGGCGTGGGTCGATTTTCGTCGCCGCATGCGCGGGCGATGCCAGCCAAAAAGCGACGGCAAAAAGGCATGCGATGAGCGCCACGACGCGACCGAGGCGATCGATCCGAACCGACAGGCGCGCTGTAACGAGAAAATCGGCGGCAACCGGGTAGTGATTCATAGACACGGACAATCCAGAGTTAAGGTTTCGTGGGTTGTAGGCGTGCATCTAGCAAGAGCTTCTCAAAGGCCAACGCTGCGTTAACAATCGACGCTAACTTGTCGTTCCCATTGACCATCGCGCGGGCACCTGCGTAATCGCTTTTTGCGTCGGTGAAATAGTCGCTGCTCTTATGACCGTTGGCAAATGTATCCCCGTCCAGCATGCCCTTCGTCATCACCAGATAGGACAATTCAAATTCGAGCAGGCGCTCGGGCTTAAAACAAAAGCTCCAGCCCCAATCCGATGGAAATTCCCGCACTGGCGTCGCTGTTCCACCAAGTCAGCTGAACCAATCCTCGGCCAAAATACGCGTTCTCACTGCCCGCTGCTGCTGTGTACTTCGGCTTGGGCGCGATGCCTGCTTTCGAGCCTCGTTCGGCAGTCGCAGTAATTCCTTTCGTTGGGCTTATTACGCCGGCGGTATGCGAATATTGTGAATCAACTTTTACTTAGACTCGCCTTTGCATTGGGGCTAGGCGGACAAAATGCACTTTGTCGACAATTAGACAAATCAGAATACAGCCCCTGTGCAATAAGGATTACAGGTAAAAGCCAATCTGAATTTTAGGTAAAAACGGCCGTCAATTCCTTCTAAAGACACTCCTCACCTGTGCACGCCGAATTTGCCATCGATCGCCTCGAATTAATTGACGTCAGCACTATCAACAACGAGTACATCGCCGCGCCGGCAATAAAAAAACCCGGCGAACCGGGCTTTTTTGCAGCGAGAGGACTACTTCTTCTGCTTCGCGATGATCTTGTCTTTAATCTTGTCGTAGACGTCCTGTGTCAGGATTTTTTTGTTTACGAGATCGTCTTTTCCGTTGTACGGGCGACCTTTCACGATGGCGGCGGAACGAGCTTCGCCAATGCCTTCCAACGTCGCGAGCTGCTTTGCCGTCGCATGGTTGATATCCATCAGCTCCGGGGCTTTTTTAGTGTCGGCCGGAACGGCCTTTGCTGGAGCTGCTGTCGCGGTGGCGACGTCTTTTTTTGCCTGTGTCGCATCGAGCGCAAACAGCGGCGAGGCGAGCAGCATTGATGCCACAAGGGCAGTAGCGAAGCGTTTCATTGAGGACTCCTGACAGGTAAATATAGGATGGTCGTCCCGCTCAAACCACAGCGGACGCGTGTGACGCCCGCAATGTAACGGAAGAGCGTCGATCGCGTTGACACGCGCGTGTCGCTCACGGTGCATTCAAGCTTGACTTTCACGGGACAAATCGCCGCCAACCCGCGATTCGTCGCCGTGCTATCCAGATCGTCGCTCGCCGCTTTCTGGATCGGGGAAGCAATCACAGAATGTCTCCATCAAATCAAACCTCACGGAGAATCTGTATGAACCGCAAAGTACGCACCGCACTGATTACGAGCCTGGTAGTAATCGCCATCTCCGCTGCGCTCTCGCTCGCGTTCCTTGTCGCCGCCCAATGGTGGCCCGCCGCGAATAGCGCGCACATTCGTTGGGGCGATCATTCCACACAGATTACTGGCGTCTTCGAAAGCGGCGTATTTGAGTTCCTGCTCGCCTGGGCCGCCATCACTTTGGCAATACTCATTTCGGTCGCTGCGATCCTGTTCGCCTTCACGATCACCGCGATCGCGCTTGGCACCGTCGCACTTTTCATGGCGTTGCCCATGATGGTGATCGCTGCGTGTGTGTGGTGGGCCGTGCGGCACAGTCGGCGTCACCAGTCGCTGAACGCTGGAACACCCAGCCCTCAGGTT
>JBBRGY010000405.1:0-3457 GCA_038223495.1 Burkholderiales bacterium
CGCACGCGAGACCACATCCTTGTCGGTTGCATCCATCGTTAAATCAAATCTGGCAACAGCGGTCATAACGTTTCTCCTTGGAATACGGCAAATTACCGCATACGGTATTTTGCCGTACTTGTAAAGAAAGCGCAATCGCCCATCACATTAAACAATAAATGGGATTTATGATGAGTTGCCTGCATTACTTGTTATGTGACATGTTCTAAGCCCCGCACGTCAGAATAGATGTCGCGTCAATAGGAACTTAGTGGGAGGCGCAGATGAAGGACGACAGTGGCACGATACGGACAAGCGTTGGCTCGCTTCCGTGCAGTCCATGCCCGTCCGAGGGCGGGCATGGACTGCGCGCGGCCGACTGGACGCGGTGATTGCTGTTCGCGCCGGCTGAATATTGACCACCCGCTGTTCCCATATCTGCAAGGTTTCAAGCAAAAAGCCAGCGGCCCGAACACGCTCGAGTACAAAATCGGCGAGATTTTTGGCGTGATCAAAACAAGATTTCCAGCGGCTACAACCAGCGCGAAGTCATCGACCATATCGACGCGCTGCGCTTTCGCTCGCAGACCGAAAAGCACGAGCTTTCGCACCTGTACGAAGCCAAAATCAAAAAACATGGGCAGCGCCGGTCGCAACGGAGGCGAGTACTACACGCCGCGCCCGCTGATCTTGGGGAACCCGATGAGATCAACCAGGTGTTTAGCGGGTTCCAAAAGTATCTTTATCAGCCGTCATTTGTGTTGGTTTAGATCGCCGAAGGCTGCTGATTCCAAGTTGATCGCATCCAAGTCGTTGCTAGCGCGGTCGGTGTCGAACGAAGCCAATAAATCATCAGCGATCGCCTGATCCATCTCGACCAGATGATCGCTCCGCCAGCACTGGTGCCCCAAATTCCTCAGTTCACTCTGATCAGCTTTTTGTTAACGAACTCCATAATCCCAGCAGCCGAAAGCTCTCGTCCGTAACCCGAGTTCTTCACGCCGCCGAATGGCAGGTCTGGTGTCGACACCGCAGCGGAATTGATGAACACCATGCCAGTTTCGATCAGACGAGCCACGCGTTTGCCGCGTTCGATGTCCTGCGTGAACACTGAACCGCCGAGGCCAAACGGCGAATCATTGGCGAGCGCTACTGCGGCAGCCTCATCCGCGACCCGGAAGAACAGCGCCACGGGACCGAAGAACTCCTGCTTGTAGGTCGGATTGTCGGCTTTTATATCCGTCAGGATGGTCGGCTGCATGAATGCGCCGGTTTGCCCTTCGATACGCTTGCCGCCCATCAGTACTCGCGCGCCGTGTGCCGTGGCCTCGTCGACCTGGCCCAGCAACGTCTTGAGCGCTTCCGGTGACGACAGCGGTGCCAACGTCGTCTTCGCGTCCAGCGGGTCACCGGGCTCGAAACCCTTCATCGCGATTGTGAATTGCTCCAGAAAGCGATCGACCAACGCTTCAACAACGATGATGCGTTTGGATGCAGTGCAGGCCTGGCCGCTGTTGCCCATGCGACCGCTGACCGCATGCTTCACGGCCTTGTCGAGATCAGCATCTTCGAGCACGATGAACGCGTCGCTACCGCCGAGTTCCAGTGTCGACTTCTTCAGGTTCTTGCCAGCGCGCTCGGCAACGACTGCCCCAGCGCCTTCGCTACCCGTCAACGCCACTGCGCGGATGCGCTCGTCGTCAATCACTTTGGCGACCTGGTCCTTGGAAATGAACAGGTTGATATACGCACCGGCAGGCGCGCCCGCTTCCTCGAACAAGCGCTCAAAGGCCAACGCGCATTGCGGCACGTTTGACGCGTGTTTGATCATCACAACGTTACCCGCCATCAGATTCGGAGCGGCAAAACGCACCAACTGGTAATACGGATAGTTCCACGGCTCAACACCGAACAACACGCCTATCGGCGCGCTTTCGACCACGGCTTCACCCTTGGCAGTGCTGAGTTTCTCAGGTGCTAAAAAAGCCTCTGCGTGCTCGGCGTAGTAGTCGAGAATGGCGGCGGTCAGCTTGACCTCGCCCACGCTTTGCGCGATCAATTTACCCATTTCGATGGTGATGAGTTCTGCGAATTCCTGCGTGCGTTCACGCATGATCGCTGCGGCCCGCGACAACACTGCTTTGCGCTCAGCAAAGGGTTTGTGTCGCCACACTTTGTCAAAACAGTGCTGTGCCGCCTTGAGCTTTGTTTCTAGTTGCGCATCATCGATTTCGTCAAAGGTCTTGACGATTTTGCCGTTGTAGGGATTAGTGCTTTGATAGGCCATGTGTTCTCTGATCTAAGAATAGGTTGAGCGGTTTAGGCGCTCTCAAGTTGCGCCAACACCGCGCGCGCGGCAGCAGCCGACGATGCTGGGTTCTGGCCGGTGATGAGCTTGCCGTCGGTGACGACGAAAGACTGCCAGTCTGCGCCCTTCTGGTACAGGCCGCCGTTGGATTTCAGCATGTCCTCCACTAGGAACGGCACCACCTTGGTCAGCTGCACACCTTCTTCTTCAGTGTTGGTGAAACCAGTGACGCGCTTGCCTTTAACCAGTGGCGAACCGTCCGGCGATTTAGTGTGGCGAAACACAGCGGGCGCGTGGCACACGGCAGATACAGTCTTGCCAGCCGCCGACATCGACTCAATTAACTTGATGGAGTATGCGTTCTCTGCGAGGTCCCACAGCGGACCGTGGCCACCCGGGAAGAACACTGCGTCGAAACCGTCGCCAGACACTTCGGCAAGCCTGGTGGTGTGGGCTAGCGCTTGAATCGCCGCCGAATCTTTCTTGAAGCGGCGAGTGTCGTCGGTCTGCGCATCTTCATCGTCGCTCTTCGGGTCGAGCGGCGGCTGTCCGCCCAAGGGCGACGCGAGCACAATCTCCGCACCAGCGTCCTTGAAAACGTAATAGGGCGCAGCGAATTCTTCCAGCCAGAAACCGGTTTTTTTACCGGTGTCACCAAGTTGGTCGTGCGAGGTCAGGATCATCAAAATTTTCATGGGGTTTCCTTGGTTGGATGTTCGCCGTTGAGCGGCGATAGAGTGAGTGCGGCGCCTCGGGATCGACTTGCTGCTGGACTATTTCTTGTCACGAAACCAAGCGCGAAAGACAAGCGCGTAAGACTTGGCAACCCTGCTTGAACGAAGGACGCCTCTTCGCGGGCCTAAAGTTAAGTTCTCCAGGCATGGCGGGCTCCAGAAGCAAATACACTTTACTTCACGAGACGTCGTGCCGATGTAGGCAAAAGTCGCATGTTTGTGTCGGTGTCGTTGGGAGATTTCTGCTCTATTTCACTTGACGGCGGGCGTGTGCGATCCGGCCTCGTTCATCCTGGCGACCGTAGTAGCCAATACGCTAGTGGCGAGTATCGCGCCCCACTCGAACAGTTTTGCATGAAGGTATTTGGTAGTGCCCGGATGTCGAGCCCGTGAGGAAAGGCGGTGTTGAATCAGACGTTATCCCGCACGCTCAACA
>JBBRGY010000406.1:0-3445 GCA_038223495.1 Burkholderiales bacterium
CAATGAAAGCCCCCAAGAGACTACAAGCGCTGATCGACGAAGGCCTGATCGACAGCGTCGTTCGCCAGCTTATGAGCGGCAAAGAGGCGATGGTGTTCGTCGTTCGCTGCGGTGACGAGACGCGCTGCGCCAAGGTCTACAAAGAAGCGACCAATCGCAGCTTTCGACAGGCCGTCGACTATACCGAGAACCGCAAAGTCAAAAACACGCGCGCCGCTCGTGCGATGGCCAAGGGCAGTAAATTTGGACGACAAGCGATGGAAGAGGCGTGGCAAAGCGCCGAAGTCGACGCACTGTACCGCCTCGCTGCCGCCGGTGTGCGGGTGCCGAAGCCGTACAACTTTCTTGAAGGCGTGCTGCTCATGGAGCTGGTCGCCGACGCCGACGGTGCCGCCGCACCGCGCTTAAACGACTGCGTGTTTACGGCAGAAGAGGCGCGCCAACATCACTCAACGCTGTTGACCGAAGTCGTGCGAATGCTCGGCGCGGGCGTCGTGCACGGCGATTTGTCCGAGTTCAACATTCTGCTTGCCGCCGACGGCCCCGTGATCATCGATCTGCCGCAGGCGGTAGACGCTGCAGGTAACAACCACGCCAAGCGCATGTTGCTGCGAGACGTCAATAATCTGCGTGATTTTTTTGGTCGTTCCGCAGCCGAATTACTTAAAACCGATTACGGGCACGAAATTTGGGATTTATACGAACGCGGCCTGCTTGACCCGGCGGTTCCGCTGACTGGCCAGTTCGAACATGACACCGGCCCGGTTGATCTGGAAGGCGTGATGGATCAGATCGAAGACGCGCGCTTCGAAGAAGACGCGCGTCGGTTGCGAATGGCGACGGGCTAGCGACCGAGCACGTTAGCGGATCGGGTAGGCGTACATGAGTCCGCCCTGATTCCACTGATTGTTCAATCCACGTGGCAAACCGATGGCTGATTTGGGGCCAAGATTGCGCTCGAACATTTCGCCGTAGTTGCCGCTGGTTTTGATGGCACGCACCATCCAGTCGCGATCCAGGCCGAGCAGTTTGCCGGTATCTTCGGTGCTACCAAGAATGCGCTGCACGGCGGGATCCTGACTGGTCGCCTTCATGCTGTCGACGTTGGCGCGCGTGATGCCGTATTCCTCGGCTTCCAGGAGACCGTAAATCACCCATTTGACAATGGCAAACCATTCGTCGTCACCGCGTCGCACCATCGGGCCGAGTGGCTCCTTTGAGATGAGTGTGGGAAGAATCACATGGTCTTTCGGATTCTTCGCTTCTTTGTTGCGCACCGAGGCAAGCCCTGACGCGTCGGTGGTGTAGCCCACGCAGCGGCCACCGAAATAGGCACCAATCAGCGCGTCAAGCGATTCAAAAACGACGGGCCTGAAGCCAAGATTGTTAGCGCGGGAGAAGTCCGCCAGATTCTTCTCGGTGGTGGAGCCCGAAAGCACACAGATGGTTTGCCCTTTAAGCTGGCGCACATCCTTGATGCCCGATTTGGTGGGCACCATGAATCCCTGACCGTCGTAATACAGCGGCGCGGTAATGTCCAAACCGAGCGAAGCGTCGCGCGTAAGGGTGAACGTGGTGTTGCGCGAGAGCACATCAATCTCGCCCGCTTGCAGCGCGGGCAGCCGTTGCTGCGAGTTAAGCGGAACCCATTTCACCTTGCTCGCATCGTTCAAAATCACTGCGGCAAGCGCCTTGCAAAAATCAGCGTCCAACCCGTTCCAGTTGCCGGCAGTATCCGACTGAGAAAACCCGGCCAACCCCGTGTTGACGCCGCAGCTCAGCTGCCCACGAGATTTGATGGTTTCGATCGTTTTGCCGGCGTGTGCGGGGAGAGCGGCGACCGAGAGCGTCACCGCGGTTGCGATGGCGAGTAGCGACTTTAAAGCGATGCGTGTCATGATGGTGGCCCCTTGATGTGTTTTGTACTTCATTGTCGGCGATTGACCGATTGCGCACACATTATTGGCGCGGCAGCGCATGAGCGGATGCTGCGGGTTCAATTCCGACCCAAACTCGCGCGAAGCACGCGAAAACTAGCGAGCGCAGTCGGCGGCGAGCGCTCTTTAGCTCGTCTTAGATCAATTTGAGGATACAACTTTTGCGTACAGTCGATATTACACTGGGGCTGGACCGTATATTAGTGCTAAGTCGACTTTAATCTTTTTATGCCTATAGCCCCAATGTAATCGCGATCATAGCTCAAAGCTGTTAAGAGCAATTACCCCCGGTGGCGTTCACAGCATCACCCTAGTAGGCCGTTCCACATCGCGTATTGACGTTTGCGCGAACCGTCGATCCAACCACAGACGTTGCACCTACAGGCGGCGCAATTGGATTGAGCAAAACGGTATCGGTACGCCATACATTAGCCGCAGCAGTACCAAACCGTCCTGCATCGCATTCGCTGGTGCGCTCGGTTGGCCGAACACGTCGTATTGCGCGCTGCTGCCGATAAACGCCTCAACCGCTGGCGCGTCGGGGCGCGCAACGCTCAGCGGCACACCGGCTACAAGCGCCACACCCCGCGTTCCGAGCATAAAGCGCAGCAACAGAACGCCGTCGTTGCCAGCCGTAACTGACGCATCACCGTTCACATCCAGATCACACAGGCGCACACCATCAAACGCCTGTCCGTCGCGCACCTGTCGTACCGCCACGTAAGTGCTGCCGTACTTTGCCGCGCTGCCGTTGATACCAATAGAGAAATCCACCATCCACGCTGCTGTCGCTCCCAGATACTGGGTCGTGCTGATCCAGGTTTCTGTGCTCGTGGCGTTCGGAAAGACCGTGTCGTTGATCGCGGGCGAAGAGCAGGTGTCATCAACCAATGATTCGAGTTCTTGCTTGTTAGGCAGCCGCCAGTCGCTGTACCCCGCGAAATTGCTGTTGCGCGTGGCTATCAACGCCGTATCCCAATGCGGTTTGGTCGCTGTGCCCGCAGCGCAGCCAGGACCCGACTGGCCCTCATTGCACTGTTTCCACATGAGACCCGTGGGCATGTGAGTGACAGTGCCGTCACCGTGATCCACGAAGTCGCTCGAGGGAGTGGTCGAAATATCGTGATTGGCGGGGCAGACGCTGGCGGCCTGCGCTGTGCTCATGGCTGAAATGGCGAGCACGATCAGGCCAGCCAGCGTTCGGATTTTGAAATGGAGGATCATGATCCTCCCCTCACTAACCGTGCGCGCCAGCGGTTCTGCGTCTTGTTGGAATAGTTCGCGGCGCCGCCGATGAAATTTACCGTGTATGCGCGATCCCACCCGTTGGTAGTTTTGCCGGTCCAGTAGTACGCATTGGCTGTGTTTGGAAAGTACGCACCGTCGACGCTGGGGCCTGAGGTTCCAGCTCGAACAATACTGAGCAGCTCGCGGCGCGATGCGAGCCGCCAATCGTTGTGACCACATAGGCCAACGGCGTTCACAGCAGCGACGAAATACTGCGTGTT
>JBBRGY010000407.1:0-3430 GCA_038223495.1 Burkholderiales bacterium
GCACTGAACCTGCGACTCGCGTGGAACTCATCCCTGGCGTCTGGTGACTATTATTTATATAGCGCACTATGCCCGTTTTGTATGGACCATTTGCACAAAAGACACGGAACACGCGCTACAGTTTCTGATAGCGGCCAAGCCCGATTAAAGACAAACTTGAATAGGTTGTCATTGGCCTCGCCGGAAAACTGCGTCCAAAAAAAAAGCGCGAAGCGGCGCGGCTTCAGGAGCGCGAACTGGTTCGGGTGCTCGCTGGCTGGCGCTGGCGACACCGGTTCCCCCCTGGCCGGTGAGTTGGTATCAGCACTCATGCACGACTCCTCTTTTCGGTTGTTCTCGGTCGCTGTGCGGTGGCGCTTGTCGTGGACTTGGGTGGCCTTGGCGGCCTGCCCCCGTTCGGAATGGTGAGCTGGATTTTGCCCTGAATTTTTTGACGTCAATCCGCGCCGTCATCAAGGCAGACCCCACCTGCCACGCGGGCTGGCCCGCTGACTTGGTCCGCGCCATGAGAACCCGGCCCTGCCAGCACACATCGGGTGGAAGCCGCCATGCGGAGCTGAAATACAAGCGCTACGGCTACGAAAGCACACCCCGCAAATGTGCTGGGCTCAGCCATAATCCATTGAAAACAGCGGGGGATGGATTCAAATCCCTTATGACACGAACAACACGAACGGCCGCCTCAGGGGCGGTTCAGTCCAACATGGTTTATCTGCCGCGAATCAAGTCCTCGCCCTGTGCTGGTTTTGTAGCGTGGCAGATAAACGCTGATTGTTAGGGCTCATAGGACCCACCACGATGACGAGTGCCGAATCACTAAACTTCATCGTTGCGATCGGCGCAGCAATTGCTACTGGGTTGTCGACGCTCGCGGCGTTTTGGTCCGCGCAATCGGCAAAGGCTGCTCTCCGAGCTCTTGAAGAAGATCAGATTCGCTCCGGCAAACGAGATGTGGCGCACTTGGTTTCTGCTTGCTCTTACGAACACAGTCGGCTCCGGTTCCTGGCAAACACGGTGAACGTCATGGATAGAGCAAACGCAATTTTCGCAGGTGGCCTTGGTGGTAGCCGCCAGAAACTTTCCGAGGATAGCGTAACAACGCGCTTGGCGAGAGCGGACGAATTATTTAAGTCGGCTTTGACCTTCAGAGACAACCCTGTCGCAATTGGCCAGTTGGTTCAAGAAGACATAGAACGTTTGCAGGTAGACCTGACAATTCGCCTGTCTGACCTACGCGCTATTACGGAAGAGTTTGCTCGTGATAGCGCGTCACGTGAGTCACAGATGCTTCAGCATCGAGAGTGTGCAATGTCGGGCGATCAAAAATGAGGCCTTACGAAAAACTAGATCGTGCGAAGCCACGATCTAAACCGGTTGTTGGACAAGCCGGTCGAAGAGGCTGCGGCCCCTTCTGCAAATATTTTTTTGGTGACCACCGTTCTGAGAGCCAGGCGGTGGCTTCAGCGATCTTTACACCCGATGCGACAAGGCGTTATTGCAACGCCGGCGTGTTGCTCGGCTCATCTCTGACTTTTTGACCGGCCAGTTGAGGCTGTTTTTTTGATTTCCTGGCAGAGTGCCCATCACCAGGCAAAAAAGAGCCTGTTTCGCGACAGGCGCGTGCGGATTGCTTAGAGCACGGCAACCCCGGTCACGGTTTCATCCGGCGTTCGTGCCACGTGCCAGTAGGTTTTGCCGCTGAAAACGTGCTGAGTCGCAGATTTCAGGCTTATATTTGCTATATTTGCTATAGCAAACTGAGGCCGTATCATAAGGATAAACGACCGGAATGACTCAAAAATGCGCATGAAGCCTATCGCGAATCATCAATCAACGGCAGCAAACACCGTCAACACACCGGTGTAGCCGTAGAGGTGGTTGCGGGCGATTTCAGCGCCCGAAAAAAAACCGCCCAGCGGCACGTCGCCCAGCGCCCGCCGCACATCTGCAGCTCGGCGCCGGCGATGCGTCTGGCGGCATGCGGGGCTGATTCGGCTGGCGCCTCGTGCAGGGCATTGGCCACTTCCAGAGTCTGCTCTTCACGCTCCAGCTCTTCGCCGATTTCGGCGCAAATCCGGATCAGGTGTAAGCCGTCATTACGTATCGGGGCACAAATATTCGATTGATTTTCGTGCGTCGCGCACGCGCAGAAGAGGTGGCACTGTATGAAAGCTAAGGATTTCGAGCAACATTTTGACGAGGGTGGCGACCTCACCGCTTCACTGGATTTATCCAAAGTCAGGCGTGTCTTGCAGGCGCAAAAGCGCGTGAATGTCGATTTCCCGACCTGGATGATTGATTCTCTGGATCGGGAAGCCAGCAAACTTGGGGTGACGCGGCAATCTGTGATCAAGGTTTGGCTTGCTGAGCGCCTGGAAACGACGGCCTCCAGCTTGTCGCTCCGGCGGACGCGCGGCGGTACCACGAACCGCTGAACTTGACGTTAAACGGACAGGTATTTCGCAGGTTCAAGTTCGGATGGGATGATCAAAAGGCAGCGAACAATTGGCAGAGACATGGTGTTTTCTTCGACGAAGCAGTCACCCTTTTTGAATCCAGCCACGGTGGCATGCAGATTGTTGCGTATTGAGGTCCGTACCGCATTTCGCTCACCTGCGACACGCCTGACGCAGCCGGCAAGACGACCGCGCACACCGACACCTGCCATGGTCGCTTCATCAAGCTCGTGCCGGATCAGCAGGTGGTCGAAGTCATGGAGTTCGAGACAGCCGATTTCGCGATGCGCGGCGAGATGACAGTCACGTTCACGCTGACTGATGCGGACGGCGGCACGGGGGTGCTGGCCGTACACGACCACCTGCCACCGGGGGTCACACCCGCCGACAACGAAACCGGCTGGCGGATGGCACTTGAGAAACTTGCGTGCTTCGTCGAGGCGGGGCAGAAGACGTAAGCACTGGATATGCCGTGGGACTGGCAGCACCCAGCGCGCCAACGGGTGCTGCAGGTGCTGCACTATCAGCCAAAAGAGAGTTGATTTCCTGCCCCATCTCGCTACCATCATCCGTTGGTGCGCCCCGTTCCGAACGCACGCCAGGCCCCTGAGGAACCGCAACCGAAGGAGAATAGTTCATGGCAGCAGAAGACGAAATCCGCAAGGCATCCACACAGTTCTATGACGGGTTGAACCGCATGCTCAATGGGGATGGCGGCGCGCTGGCAGACATCTGGTCGCACAGCGCAACCGTGACAGCGATGCACCCAATCGGGGGTCGACAAGTCGGCTGGGATGCCGTCAGGGAATCGTTTGCCAAAGTCGCCGAGCTGGCCTCGGACGGCAAGGTTGGACTGAAAGACCCACTGATCCAGGTCAGCGGGGATATGGCCTGCGAAGTGGGCATCGAGCATGGGCAGCTCAAGCTTGCCGGACAGCCGGTCACCATCGAGCATCGCGTCACGAACATCTATC
>JBBRGY010000408.1:0-3428 GCA_038223495.1 Burkholderiales bacterium
ACCGCGAACATCATCAGCGCCACGCGCGCTGCACCGATCACCGTCAAATCGGCCAACAACGCATGCGAGAGTTGCGTAATGGCAAACACAAACACCAGATCGAAGAACAATTCGACCATAGCCACTTTGCCACTGTCGTGCTGGGATCGTTGACGAAGGAGGGATGTCATGCGCGTGAACGTAGCGTAAATTGGGAACGATGCCCAATTATGTCTATAGGCGCTTTGCAAGTTGTTGATGCAAGCAGTGCTGACGACCACGCTTGGTGCAGGTGGCCAACGAATCTAGCGCGGATGCGGCACTGCAAAGCGAACCTTTAAGTGCTGCAAGCCCGTAGTTTGCGACAAAGTAGCTAAAAAGAGTAACTGGATGAATCAACAGCCTTCATCTGGAGCGATAATTGATGCCAGTATTATTGATCGTTAGCACGGGCCTCCAGAAAACATGAATTCAAGTGTCGTTGATTCTCTGCGGTTTGAGGCCAACGCGAAGCTGGATCCGCAGCGAAAAAGCGCGTTAGGGCAGTTCATGACGCCCTACAAGGTTGCCGAATTCATGGCGAATTTGTTTACGCAGCGGCGTGATGCCGTGCTGTTGGATGCAGGAGCGGGCATTGGTTCGCTAACGCTCGCTGCTAGCGAAGTCTTGGACATCGTGCGAGCTGAGGCTTGGGAGCTAGATCCGGTAATGATTGCGTACTTGGAGTCCAATCTCGACGGTCTGGGCGTGCCTTATGAAATCCACGATAAGGACTTTGTTCTTGATTCGGTCGACCGAATTCAGTTCATGACGGGCACGCGGTTCACTCATGCAATTCTGAATCCGCCGTACAAAAAAATTAGTACGCAGTCAGCGCACCGTTTTGCATGCCGACAGGTCGGATTGGAAACTGTGAACCTGTACACGGCGTTTCTCGCGCTCGCCATCTTGCAAATGCGCAAGATGGGCGAAATCGTCATCATCATTCCTCGTTCTTTTTGCAATGGCCCGTACTACAAGCCGTTTCGCGAACTAATGCTGTCGGAGTGTTCGATTGATGCGATCCATGTGTTTGAATCGCGCGACAAGGCGTTCAAGGACGACGAGGTGCTTCAGGAGAACGTAATTCTCAAACTTACGTGCGGCGGCGCGCAGGGATTGGTCAAAGTATCCGTCTCGCGCGACGCTAGCTTTTCTGATTTGCAACAGCGCGAACTCGAATTTGATCGCATCGTAAACGCTGGCGACCGTGAAAAGTTCATCTGCATACCGCTTGAAGACGAAGTGCACGATCACGGCTGCCTATTCGTGCGCTCATTGCGCGAACTCGGGGTGGAAGTGTGCACAGGGCCGGTCGTTGATTTTCGTTTGAAGGACTGGTGGTGTCATACCGCTGAACCGGGCACCGTTCCGTGCATTTATCCGCATCACTTTACCGCTGGCGGCTTTCAGTGGCCAAGAGAACACAAGAAACCGAACGCGTTATTCCGCTCGCCTGAGGTGGACAAGTGGTTGATGCGGGAAGGTATTTATGTGCTTGTCAAACGATTCTCGGCAAAAGAGGAGCGTCGCCGCGTTGTCGCTTATCTAGTGACGCCGGAAGACACTCGAAGTGAATGGGTGGGCTTCGAAAATCACTGGAACGTTTTGCATTTCGGTAAGCGCGGTCTATCTTTGGACGTCGCTAGCGGATTAACTTGTTTTTTGAATAGCACGCCGCTCGACGATTACTTCCGCGTTTTCTCTGGGCACACTCAAGTGAACGCCACCGATTTGCGCAACATGAAATTCCCAACCATCGAAAAGCTCGAGCGCATCGGACGCGCATATAGCTGCAATATCAGCCAGGAGGCAACTGACGAACTGGTGCGATCAGCGTGAGCAAGAAAAAGAAACTACAAGACGCCCTGCGTGTTCTGGAAAACCTTGGCATGCCGAGCGCACAACTGAATGAAAGATCGGCGCTGTGCTTACTTGCGCTGGTCAATGTCAGGCCAAGCACGTCGTGGGTCGCCTGCAACGAACCACTGATTGGGATCACGCCAATCATGGATTGGGCGAAAGCTCACTACGGTGCGGATTACAAACCGAACACGCGAGAAACTTTTCGGCGACAGTCGATGCATCAGTTCATTCAGGCAGGCATTTGTCGCTACAACCCGGACAAGCCTGACCGTCCCGTGAATAGTCCAAAGGCGGTTTATCAGATTGAGCCTGCACTGCTGAAGGTACTTCAGGCTTTCGGCACGCCACCTTATGACGCATTGCTCGAAGCGTTTCTGCGTACACAACAAAGTTTGACTGAGCGATATGCCAAAGCGCGCGAGATGGTCACGATTCCCCTCGTGATGAAGGACGGCATTACCGTTGCGTTGTCGCCCGGCGATCATTCGAAGCTCATCCGCGACATCGTAGAGCAATTTGGTGCGCGCTACACCCCGGACGGTGAGTTGGTCTATGTCGGCGACACTGGAGACAAGCACGGCTACATCGATGACGGCTTGTTTCGCAGCCTCGGCGTTGAGCTAGACGCGCACGGCAAGATGCCGGATGTTGTGATTTACATGCGGTCGAAGAATTGGCTTGTATTGATTGAGTCAGTCACAAGTCATGGTCCTGTTGACTCAAAGCGGCAAATTGAATTGAATCGATTGTTCAGCCAATGCACTGCTGGATTGATTTTTGTTTCTGCTTTCCCGAATCGCCGCACATTCTTGAAGCATCTGAGCGCGATTGCGTGGGAGTCAGAGGTGTGGATTGCGGACGCGCCTACGCATCTGATTCATTTCAACGGCACTCGCTTTTTGGGGCCATATTAGCAGTCGTCGATTAGCCCGCTAGCAATTCACATTCAGCACCGAAACGGAATCAAATTCACCGCATCGGTGATCACGGTGTCCACGCCCCAGCTCCATAACTTCTCCGCTGAATCCGGGTCGTTGCAGGTGTAGCAGGCGACGCGCAGGCCGTGGTCGTGAGCGTTGTTCACGATGTCTTGCGTGAGCGAGCGCCAGTTCGCGTCCATCGCGATGGCGCCGACCGCTTTGCAGCGGGCGAGCCAGTCGGCGGGCAAGGGGTTGTCGAACAAATGGGCGCGATCAAACTCGGGCGCGGCATCGCGGGCAGCAATCAGCGCTTCGGTTGAGAACGACGAGAGCAGCGGCTTCAGTGCTGCATGCGCCGGGTCAGAAAAGTGGGCTTGCGTTTCCAGCGCGACCGCCGCCCCGGTTTCGCGTTCGCGGCCGATGCACGGCTTGATTTCAGTGTTCAGTGTGACGCCGTTGGAAATGCAGTATTTAGCAACCCGCCAGTACGTCGGGATCGGTTCGCCTGCGTAGTCTTTGGAGTGCCACGAGCCGGCATCGAGCAGCGCGAGTTGATGCCACGTTTTTGCGGCGACTCGACCGCGTCCATCAGAGCAGCGGTTGGTGGTGTCGTCGTGCATGAGC
>JBBRGY010000409.1:0-3426 GCA_038223495.1 Burkholderiales bacterium
AAATGGCACTACCTATATCGCGCGGTGGATAAACGGGGTAAGACGGTCGACTTCCTGCTTCGCCGGGACCGCGGAACTGCTGCTGCTCAAGCGTTCTTCCGCAAGGCGCTCGTCACCAACCGACAGCGTTGGCCGCGTAAAATGACCCTTGATCGCCACAAGCCGAGCCATCTGGCGCTGAGATATTTACGCCGTGAGGATCCGGAGTGGGTGCGGGTCAAGGTGCGATCGTGCAAGTATCTCAATAATATCGTTGACCAGGAACATCGCGCCATCAAGCGACGCTGCGCTTCCATGGCGGGGTTCAAATCGTTTGCCAATGCCGCCATCACCATCGCCGGCATTGAAACTGCCCACTGAATTCGAAAGCGCCAATTCAATTTCGGTCGCGGCCGCTCCCGCTGGAGCTGGCCGCACAATCTTCTTTTGAGGTCGGCGCTCTCCTGAACAGGTGCATTTCCGACCACGAGCACGGCTGCGCAAACAGTCCGCGGACGCATCGGAACCCTAACCGAAAATCTTGATCGCGAATTCGGCTGCGCGTGCCGTCCGAAGCTGCACCAGAGCCGTTAAGGCAAGAGACTCATGCCCGTACTCTGTCAGCGAAGCGCATTCAACACCGCATCAAGAGTGCCTTCAATTCCGGTGGAGGGCACCTGAATCACATCCGCTTCGTCAGCCCGAGGCACTTCCAACGTTTCAAGTTGGCTATCAAGCAGCGCCGGCGGCATATAGTGTCCGCTACGTGTCACTAACCGATTCATGAGAACAACACGTTCCGCCGACAGATACAGAAATATGAGCCGTGGACCGATGGCACGTCGAAGTCGATCACGGTAGCTGCGCTTCAAGGCGGAGCACGCAGCGACAACGCCTCTCTTGGCGTTTCCTCCAACAATTGCAGACCCCAAGGCGTCCAGCCAAGGCCAGCGATCTTCGTCGGTCAATGCCATTCCGGTGGACATCTTCTTGACATTCGCGGGCGGGTGAAAGGTGTCTCCTTCGAGAAACCGGAGCGCAAGCGCTTCCGCGACAGCCCTGGCGATAGTTGACTTTCCGGATCCGCTGACCCCCATTACAATCACGACGCGCGAATCGATCGCATCGATGCTCCCCGGTTCGGAGTCATTTCCCGTCGTCGATGAATGTACTTGTTCGATCATGGATGCTGTGGATCGCGGCAATTCAGGTAAATCGCGTAAACGAAGGTGGACGCGCAAATAAAATGTCGATCACGACGTCGACCACCGAATGCGAGATTCGCGACCGGCTCCGGCACCCCACTGGCAATTGATGGTGATTCCGCGATCGAACGGCTTTCTAGCGCAAAACAACTGTGCGGCGACCATTCAAGAACACTCGATGCTCGGTCTCAAGTCGAACAGCTGTCGAGAGCGCTCGGCACTCCGAATCCCGCCCTGCTGCCGCTAACATCGAAGGTGTAAATTGATGATCAACACGCTCGACAACTTGTTCGATGATCGGGCCCTCATCCAGGTCGCTCGTGACAAAATGCGCGGTTGCGCCAATTAGTTTTACGCCTCGATCAAACGCCTGATGATAAGGCTTGGCGCCTTTAAATCCCGGCAAAAATGAGTGGTGAATATTGATCAACCGACCGGATAGCCGCGTACACAAACCGTCGGACAGAATCTGCATGTAACGCGCCAGCACTATGAGACCGGAGTTCGTAGAATCAATGATTTCCAGCAGTTTGCGTTCTTGCTCTGCTTTAGTCGCAGGAGTTACGGGCAGGTGAAAATATGGAATTCGATGTTGCGCAGCGACCGGTTGCAGCGTCACGTGATTGGATACGATCGCCGTGATATGAATGCGCAGCTCACCGATTCGGTAGCGATACAACAGATCTTCAAGGCAGTGATCGAGCGTGGATACCATTATCAGAACGCGCGAGCGTTCGTCGTTGCCGTGAATGCTCCATTCCATCGTTTCTGCCTGTGCCACCAACTCGAATTCACGACGTAAGCACGCCAAATCGGCGCGCTCACCGCTGACAGCACAGAATTTCACTCGAACGAAGAATCTTTCCGAGACTGTATCGTCGAATTGCTGCATCTCCATGATGTAGAAACGGCGAGCCGCCAAGAATCCTGTCACCGCAGCGGTCGTTCCCATGCGGCTCTGACACGTCGCCGTCAATATCATCCAGTTGTCAATATCAAAAGACATTCAATTTTCACCTGTTGAGTAAACACATTTGAAAGCAACTCTCACAAATTCACTCCGTTTGTGCGTTGAACAAGAGCCCAAAACTTAACGCGCCCAAAAAGCTGATTGCTGCCGTTAAGGCAAACGCCGTCGAGTAAGTGCCGGTAACATCGATGAGCCAACCGGTCACCGCGACCCCGATGATGCCGGGAATCGTTGCGAACGTATTGCTGTACGCGTACATCACGGCAGCGTGGCGCGGAGCAATATCCAGAACCGCCACCGGGTATCCGGACCAGGTGCATCCAAGCGCCGCCATGGCTGCGCATAGCAGAACCAAGGCCTCCCCCGGCGTACGAACGACGCGAATCAAAAGCAACAGAGTTGCAGACGCGATCAGCCCTGTGCATTGCATGATTTTGCGGACCAGCGTGAGGCTGGTCCCGCGCTCGATCAGCCGGTCCGAAATTGTTGCGGATAAATTGCTGGCGGCGAACATAGCAAGCCAGGGTGCTGCGGAATACAGACCGGCATTGGCGACGCTGAGTCCCTGCACGTCACGGAAGTAACTGGGAAGCCAGGAGATCAGCACATACAGGCTCCAGTTCCCCGCAAAATGCGCCATAACGATTGCCGCAACGGGCGCGCGAAGCAACAAACGAGCCAAACTCTTGTTCTCCGGCGCGGGCAAGGAAGGTTTTACGCTCGCCAGCATCGCACGCTCCGAGCTGCCTACGCGCGCGTCCGTGGATGGATCATTTCCAACTGAGCGAAACCACACAGCACTCCACATTAATCCTGCAAACCCGAACACGTAAAATGCGGCAGGCCAGCCCAGATGCACGACCAGCCAGGCACTGCCGGTGAGGCCGACCAGCGTTCCGAGGGGAACGCCGCTCAACATGCGCGCAACCGCGCGTGTGCGCTCCACTGGCGGTACCCAGCGGCTGAAGATTTCGTAAAAAGAAGGAAACATGGCGGCCTCGCCCAGCCCCAGGCCTATACGTGTTGCGATCAAGGCGGACATCGACACGGCGGCCGCCGACGGCGTCAACATTGTGCAGACCGACCACGCCAGAACCGACCAGCCCAGCACCCGCCTGCCACCAAAGCGGGTTGCGACCAGACCCGCAACAAACATGAACAGCAGGTACCCGACGAAAAACGCTGACAGAACCATCCCTTTCTCGGTTTGCGACCAACCGAAACGTTCCTTCATCACGACTGCGGCGACGGCGATATTTACTCGATCCGTAT
>JBBRGY010000410.1:0-3425 GCA_038223495.1 Burkholderiales bacterium
GTACAGGCGCTGGAGGACAAAGCGCGGCGCAACGACGTGCTGGTGTCCGAAGAAACCGTAGCCGCGTTCTACAAGGCGCGCATTCCGGTCGAAGTATCCACGCGAGCCGATCTCGAAAAGTGGCTCAAAGCGGGTGCTGAAAACGAGCTGAGTTTGGCTCCTACCGAGCGTGCCGAATTACGGGCGAGCCGCGACCAAACGCTGCGTCTGTCGCGTGAGCAGTTGATGCGCCACGGTGCCGAAGCGATCACAGAGGAGCAGTTTCCGAAAACACTCAAGCTCGGCGATTTTGAGGTGCCCGTGAGTTACCGGTTCGAGCCGGGTCATGTGATGGATGGCGTTACCGTGCGCTTACCGTTGGCGCTCTTGAATGCGGTCGAGGATCGTTACGCGAGCTGGCTGATTCCGGGCCTCTGGCGCGAGAAGATTGCGATCTACCTCAAGGCTTTGCCGAAGGCCGAGCGTGGTCGCGTGCAGCCCGTGCCAGACACCGTCACTGCCTTCCTCGAACTCGCGACGCCGCGCGAGAAACCGCTAGCCACAGCGATGCTCGATTTTCTTGGTGATTACTTAAATCTCAAGCTGCCCGCTAGCACCTGGGATCGCATTGATATGCCTGCGCACCTGATGGTCAATTTCCGGGTGATGGACGGCGAAGGTAATGAGCTGGCGATGGGCCGTGACCTTGTCAAGTTGCAGGACGAATTGGGCCAAATCGCACGTATGGCGTTTCAGGGTAGCGACGGCGCGTTGAGCACGCCAACCGATATCGAAAAAACCGGACTCACGGCGTGGACCATTGGCACATTGCCCGACGGCATTCCGGTCAAGCGAGCAGGTCGCACGGTGACTGCCTATCCCGCATGCGTCGACGAAGGCAAGAGCGTCGCCGTGCGCTTGTTCGAGACCGCACGTGAGGCCGAGATTGCCCATCGGCGCGGCGTCGTCCGACTGATTTCGCTCGAACTTAAAACGCAATTGCGCAATTTCGAGAAGGGCCCAAGTGGTTTCAATCAAAGCGCCTTGCAACTAAAGACCGCGATTCCCACGGACAAACTGCTCGCCGATTTTCTCGACACACTGGCTGATCGCGCCATCATTGGCGACGATCCGCTTCCACGTGATGAGCGCGCCTATCGTGATCAGATTACTCGCGCCAAGCAACGCATTCCTGTCGTTGCAGAAGCACTAGGTCGCACCATTGCGCAAGTAGCAGATGCTTATGCGGCTTTGCAAAGCAGTGTCAGGGCGGCAGGACCACGCGCCAATTCTGTTTCAGCCACACTGTTGCAAGGTCGCGACCGTCTGGTTTACAACGGATTTCTCTCAGCCACGCCGTGGGCGCAGCATCAACATTTGCCACGTTTTTTACGAGCGCTCGGCAAGCGACTCGAAAAGTTCATGTCGATGCCCGAGCGCGAAGTGCGGCACGGCCCAATCGTGGCAAGCTATTGGGCGCGCTGGCTGGCAGAAAAGGAGCGAACCGGCGCGACCGCGAGCGAAGCGCTATTGCAATTTCGCTGGCTCATCGAAGAGCTTCATGTGTCGTTGTTTGCACAAGAATTGAAGACGCCGTTCCCGGTGTCCGGCAAACGTCTCGATAAGATATGGGCGGAAACCGTCGTATCTGTGCCACGCAGCTAGGAAATTACTGGTACGACTTGAACCAGAACCCTATGACAATGTGCTAGATTGCGAAGAGGTGACATTTTGCGTCACCTGCCCACTCTCAATTCTGTCCGCACTGCCACCCAAGATGCCCGTTTGATGTCGTCAGAAACTGCCACTCCCACTTTGTCTGCGGTCACGATATTCAACGCTTGCCGTGATCTGATGCTGCATCGCTGCAACTTGCAGATGGCGGCGGCGTTTGATCGGCTCTCAGACATTCTGCTCGAAAACGCATCGAAGATTTACTCGCCGCGCGAAGTGGGCGTTATTCTTGATGCACGCTCTAGCCTTTTGCGTTTGCGCTCTCAAATCGCCGAGACCTTCACCAGCGAACTCACACTGCGGCT
Organism: Burkholderiales bacterium; assembly: GCA_038223495.1. Classification (GTDB taxonomy): domain Bacteria; phylum Pseudomonadota; class Gammaproteobacteria; order Burkholderiales; family Casimicrobiaceae; genus Casimicrobium. The sequence goes on from JBBRGY010000410.1 coordinate 2,019, forward strand.
TAATAATCGCAAGCCTTGCCTGATACCTACTGCACCGGCTAAAGTGTCGCAAGAGTTGTCGTTGCAAGCCGAAGAGGTCCTAGACGAATATGTTTCGGCGCGCGCCGTTGCGCGCTCCATCGAGAGCACCTGCCTGAATGAATTGCCGGTTTTTCACCAGAAAATCGCGTACTTAAAGCATTCGCCAACGCTCAGACTCGACGAAGATCCGTTTTCTCCGCAGTCGGTTGTGAGCGCGTTGCTAGAGTCGATGCAGTCGCTTCCCGACACCACAGCTGAAATCCGCTTGCAGTGGTTGCGCGGTTTGTCAACGATTGGCGGCATCGGATTTAACGACGTCTACGCCGATTTAAATCGATATCTAACTGACGTGGGTGTGGCTATCCAGAAGCCGCGCGCGATGCAGCGGCCTGGCCCGCAGTATCCCGGTAATCAGGGACATCCGGGTCAGCAAGGACAACCTGGGCAACAAGGTCAGCCCGGTCAGGGTGGATACGAGCAGCAGGGTTATCCGCAGCAGCAATATCCTCAGGGCTATCCGCAGCAGCAGTATCCGCAGGGTTATCCGCAGCAACAATATCCGCAGCAGTACCCACAGTCGTTCGGGCAGGGCAATCAAGGTTTCGGTGACCCGATGATGGGTTCCGGGCAGCCCGGCGGCTTTGCGCAGTTTGGACAGAGCAATCAATTTGGCGGTCCACCGGATCATTTTTTTATGCAACCGGACGCAGTTCCGTTGCAGCAACTGGCGGCGAATCTGGTGTCGCTGGTGGATCGTCTTCAGCACGTCGTACCGGCGATTTCTGGCGGTCCGGCAGCGGCTGACCCTTCGCTTTCGGCGATGGTGCGCAATAAAGAAGCCATGCAAATCAGCGCAGCGCTTGGCTTCGCGGCTAATGGCGCGTTTCGCTCACCACTGATCGCAGGCGTTGATCGCAAGCTGCTCGCGTCCCTCACTGATCTGCAACTTCGCCCTGATCAGGGCTACCCGAGCGCAGGTGGCGAAGCTGGTGGTTCTGGGGGGGTAGGCGGAATTGCTGGAGAAGGTGGCGGCGTTCCACGAACGGTGCTACGCGACGTGGTCCCCGGTTATTCGTCGGGTGAGATTTCGGTGCTTGATGCAACGACGACCGAGTTGGTTGCGATGTTGTTTGACTTCGTATTGGCCCGCAAAGAGTTGCGCGACGAAATCAAGGTGCTCCTGGGTCGACTACAGATTCCGATGCTCAAAGCGTCGATGGTTGATCGCGGGTTTTTCTCCCGTAAAAATCATCCGGGTCGACAGCTGCTCAATCGTCTGGCTGATGCCGGTCTGGGATGGGCACCCGAAGACGGTTTGCAGGATCCGCTTTATCTGAAAATTCGCGATGTGGTGGAGCACATCAACCGTAATTTTGTCGATGATCT
>JBBRGY010000411.1:0-3418 GCA_038223495.1 Burkholderiales bacterium
CGATTTGATCGCCCATCGTCATCGCCTCGCTCTGATCGTGCGTCACGTAAATCGACGTCGTTTTCAATCGTTGATGCAGCTCTTTGATTTCGCTGCGCATCGCGACGCGCAGCTTGGCATCGAGGTTTGAGAGCGGTTCATCAAACAGAAAAACCTGCGGGTCACGCACGATGGCGCGGCCCATTGCAACACGCTGACGCTGCCCGCCGGAGAGCTGTCGCGGGTAACGATCAAGCAATGAATCGAGCGCCAGAATTTCGGCGGCACGACCGACCTTGGAGTCAATCGTCGCCTGAACCTCTTTGGCCAGCATCAGCGAGAACGCCATGTTCTCGCGCACTGTCATGTGCGGATACAGCGCGTAGTTTTGAAACACCATCGCGATATCGCGCTCTTTCGGCGGTAGATCGTTGACGCGCTTGTCGCCAATGCGAATCTCGCCGCCGCTGATTTCTTCAAGCCCGGCGATCATGCGCAACAGCGTTGACTTGCCGCAGCCGGACGGCCCGACCAGCACCGTAAACGAACCATCAGGTATTTCGATATCGACGCCGTGCAAGATGTCGGTCGCACCGAATCGCTTTTTGACCGCCTGAATAGTGACGCTTGCCATGTGCCCGCTTTGCTTGTCGTTACGATAAGCCTGCTGTATATGACAGTGCGGTCAGACTGTCAAACAGATAGTCCACTGAATGGGCAAAACGGATTATTACCCCTAGCTCACTCAGGGATTCCCGATCTTGATCCGAACCATCCCAGCAAGAGGTCAAAGCGCTCGCTCAGAAGCCAAATTTCGCGCCAGCACCCAGCAATGTCGCAATGCCCAAAGCAAGAAAAATCAGCGCCGCGACCGCGTGCACCACTCGCACGGGAATGCGATTGGCGATGCGATCACCGAGCAAAACCGCGGGCACATTGGCGAGCATCATGCCAAACGTCGTCCCAGCGACCACGGCGTAAAACGAATTGAACTGCGCGGCCAGCGCAATCGTTGCGATCTGGGTCTTATCACCCATCTCAGCCAAAAAGAACGCCACGACGGTGGTGCCGAACACGCCGTAGTGCGAACGATTCGCCGTTTGTGCATCGTTCTCATCGAATTTGTCTGGAATCAGCGTCCAACCGGCCATCGCGATAAATCCCAACCCCAGCACCCAGCGCATGACCTCAGGCCCGGCCACCGACATGATCCACGCACCGAGCGCTCCAGCGCCCGCGTGATTGACAATTGTCGCCACCAGAATGCCCAGAATGATCGGCCACGGCCTGCGGAATTTCGCAGCGAGGATGAAGGCGAGAAGTTGCGTCTTGTCGCCGATTTCTGCGAGGGCGACGACGCCCGTGGAGATGAGAAATGCTTCCAATGTTGACTTAAAAAAACGCGTGCGACGGATGGTGTGTAGGCGAATTGTAGGGAGTGCAGGCTTATAAATTCTCTATCGGCTAAGGCCACCCTACTCTTGAAGGATTCAACATGACCCCATCATTTACTCACTTGGCGATTGCCGCTGCATTCGGCGCAGGCGCGATAGCTGGCCCAACAACGGCGGTTGCCCAAACCCACGTGCCCATGAGCGCGCCCGCCGCAGCCGCTTACGAAGAGCTATTCAACCTGAGTTTGACCCAGAAAAAGGGGCTGTCCGTGTATGTGGGCGGTCAGGTTGTGGTCGGCGTTTTCGTAAAACGCATTGACGCCAACACCGTCGAGCTGCGCAGCCAGCAATTCGCCAGAATCATCGTGCGCCTGGATCGCGTGGATGCGATTGCGCTGAGTTAGGAACCTGGGCTGGGCGCTGACTCTCCGGCAATGAGTTCGTGGCGCTCCGGCCTTGTTTGCGGCTAAAGCTTTTGCGCGTCGCAATGAGGTAATTTTTTCCCGATTTCCGTCTGAACGTCTGCACCCCATTTTGAGGGCGCTGCCAGAAGGAAACACTGTGTCGCTTCAACCGTCCTCTTCTTGCCCAGTATCTGCCACGCTCCGCCGCTCTCTGCGGATGGGGCTGTTGCTCGTGGCACCTCTCGCTGCCGTGCCTGCGCTCGCCCTCACCTGTAACTGGGCCGGCGGTAGCGGCGATTGGCACACCCCTGGCAATTGGTCGTGCGCGGCGGTGCCGACGATCAATGACAACGTCAACATCACGAACCTGAACAACGGAACGATCACGCTCAACGCGCCGGCGCCGATGGCGTCACTCAATTTCACGACCTTCGGTACCCTTTCGGGCACCGGCGCGCTAAATGTGGCCGGACTGGCGACGTTGTCGCCCACGGTCGCGGCGCTCACGATTTCGACGGTGGGCTCGCGGTTGCCCAATGCATCGATCAACATATCGAGTGGCGTCATCTTCACGCTGAACGACGCGGCGTTGGCCGCAGACAGTTTTGCGACTCTCACTGTTACTCGCCCCATCGGGAGCAACGGCGATGCGCAGCTCAACGTGGGAGCACGCAGTATTGCGGCGCTCGACCTGACCAACGGCAACGTGACCTTTGATGCGCCGATCACCATTGCGTCGTCGTTGAACATGTTTATCAGTTCACTCATCGCTAGCGTCAACAACGTGACGCAAAAAATCACACTCGCGACCGGCGCAACCGCGACCATCAACGGCGGCAGCTATCTCGACGCTGATTTCGTGAATAACGGCACTGTCAACTGGACCGGCACGCAAGGCCTGACCGCGAGCAGTGGCTCGCAATGGACTAACAACGGCAAGTTTAATGTGCAGATCGCGTCACCCTTGACTACGCTCACGAGCGGCGTAACACTCGGCAGCAACGCAAGCAAGCCGTTCATCAACTATGGCACGATTAACTTTAACCACAGCGGGACCGTGCAATTTGACTGGGTGCCGGGGCTTTTGAATCACGGGACAATCAACGCTAACAGCGGCAACGTACTAGTTCGCCGGGGTAACTTCGAGCAGTATGCAGGCGAGACGCGCTTTAACGGTGCCACGTTTGTAGGACCTCCATCCGGCCTTAATAACCGTCAACTCTACCTTCGCGGCGGAAAACTCTCCGGCAGCGGCACGGTCGTCGGAGGTATCGAAAACGACGGCGGAATCGTCGTACTGGATGGTGCGCTGAGCGTCAGCAACTTCTATTCGCAAACCGCGAAGGGCACCTTGCAGGTGATGATTGGCGGTCTGACGCCAGTTACTGATTTCGGCGTGATGACCGTTTATTCGCGTTCGGGCGTCACCTCGCCAGGCAGAGTGCTTCTGGCCGGTGGCGTCATCGTCAATCACGCGGCGGGATTCTTGCCGAGAGCTGGAGATCGGTTTGTTGTGGTGAACGCCTCGGGCAGCACCACGGGCCGAACAACCACAGGCAGCGGCAATATGTATCCTGCGTTTGCTGCCTTCGCAGCCACCGGGCAAGTGGCGATTGCGGAGCCTGCCAACGCGCTCTTTGT
>JBBRGY010000412.1:0-3402 GCA_038223495.1 Burkholderiales bacterium
CCGAACGGATCGTTGAAACCGATGAAACCCAAGCGCTTGACCTTGGCGCGCGCCATGTGCGACACCAGCGCCTCTGCGATCAGATCGTCATTCTGCGTTGTCTTGAATACCCAGCGTTTGGTCGCGTCCTGCGGTTCGACAACAGCCTGACTGCCGACCGTGCTCACCAGGGGCACTTTGGCTTCAGCAATCACCGACAGAATCGCCAACGCATTCGGCGTGGTTGAGGGCCCGATGATGGCATCCACGTTGTGCTGACTGATCAACTGCTTCGCATTTTGCACCGCGCGCGTGGTGTCGCCACCGTCGTCAAGCGTGATGTATTCAATGGTCATGCCGCCTACGGTCGTCGGCAACAACGCCACCGAGTTTCGCTGCGGAATGCCAATCGCGGAGGTCGGTCCGGTGGCCGATACCATCGCACCGATTTTTATTTGTGCGTGAGCGGGAGCGAGCATCGTCGCCGCTAAAAGTGACACGGTCGCGAGTAAGGGAATAGAAAGCTTCATAATTGCGCCTTGAAGAAAGGAAGTTGAGTCGTTGGCTTGGTGCCAAGTGTATTGAAGATTTGCCTTTCCCTTCACCTGATATTTCATGCCTCACACGAACTCCGATTCCGCACCGCTCTCTCCGATTGATCCCCACGTCCCGGACACGCTGCGCCATGCGTTCGCGAGCTTCGCGACGGGCGTAACCGTAATCACTGCGCTCGATGAGCACGGAGCGCCAGTCGGCATGACCGCGAATTCGTTTGGCTCGGTGTCGCTTGACCCGCCGCTGGTGCAGTGGAGCCTGCGCGTGAATTCCGGGCTGCACCGCATTTTTGTGGAAACGACTCATTTCAGCGTGAGCGTGCTCGCCGCACATCAAACTCATATCGCGCGCCAATTCGCCAGTCGTGCGCCCGATCGATTTCTCGATATTGCGTTGCACGAAGTCAAAGGAGAGCCCCCTCTGATTCGCGGTGCCCTCGCCTATTTTGTGTGCAAAAAAATAGCCGTACACCGCATTGGCGATCACGAACTATTTGTCGGTGAAGTATTGCGGGCGTCCGCGCACGAAGGCACGCCGCTCTTATTTCATGGCAGTAAATTTATTGCGACGCGGTAGAAAGCGGGCGTCAAGACGGCGCTACAGGTTCAGTGTTTCCACTTAATGACCGACAACAGGTTGTTGAAGTCGTCAGTCCACAGAGGCGCGCCTGCTACACGGGCGAGCGGCGCACCGGCGTCGCCAATCCCTTTCAACGTATCAGCATTTCTTGCCAGTAGCACCCAGGTGCTCGACGAATGCAATGTGTTGTCCTTTTGCGCCGGGTCGTCGACGACCGTGCCGACGAGCTGTTCCTTTGCCGCGATTTCAGCCAGAACCGGCGGCAGGTTGAGGAAGCGGTTTGACACGTGATAGGCGAGGATTCCATTGCTAGCAACCTGCCCCATGAATGCGCGCACGGCTTCCTGCGTAATCAGATGCATCGGAATCGAATCACCCGAAAATGCATCGACTGCGAGCACGTTGAACTGGTTACTCGCTTCACGCTCCAGTGACAACCGGGCATCGCCCAAAATCACGCTGACTTTGCCTTTGCTATCAGCGAGATAGGTGAAGTGTTTGCGTGCAAGGCGTTCGACTTCCGCGTTGATTTCGTAGATGCGACAGATGTCACCTTCGCGGCAATACGCTGCCACCGTGCCAACACCCAAGCCAATCATGCCAATGCGTTGCGTGTTGTTGGTTTTGGGTGACAGCTCGCGTTCTAAATTTACGGCGCGACCGAAGCCTGATGTGGGCGTGTAATAGGTTGTCGGTTGCAGCTTCCATTTTTCGCTGGGGTACTGCTCACCATGCAGAATCGCACCATGCACGAGGCGCACGAGATAGTCCTCGTTCTTGGGATCGTCGTAGGATTTGACCTTGAGCACACCATAAAAATTGCGCGTCACTTCGACCGCGTTGTCGTGTTCCTGTTTCACGAACCACGCGCCGGTGCCGACCACGCCAATTGCCAACGCCACCGCTATCCATCGCAAAAACGGATGTGTCGCCTGCGCCACGGGCACAAACAGCACTGCCGCCACGAGTAGCGCCAACGGGGTTTCGACATACGTTGAGAACAGCAAGGGTGCACCCACGCTCACGACCAAGGCACCGAGCGCACCACCTATCGATACCAGAAGATAGAAGCGAGTAAGGTTGTTTGGTGCCGGTTTAGAAAGCACCAGCTCGCCATGACACACCATACAAACGACGAACAGTCCAATGCAAAAAACACTGGTCTGAACCACTAGATCAAACTGAAAATCTTTCGCGATCAACAGGTAACACATGCCGATCACCATCACAAAAAATGGTGCGAAAAAGATCCGCCTTTTGTACCAGCCAGTGCCGTCAAAGGTCAGGATGAAAGTCAGCAGATAGAGCGTGAGCGGCAATATCCAGAGCAACGGAACGCTCGCCACGTTTTGCGTGATGTGATTAGAGACGGCCAGCAGCAGCATGGAGCCAGCGGCTGATAAGGCGATCCATCGCAGCTGCATCGGAATCGGGATGGCAGACTGCCCACCTATGGGCGCGATCTCGGGCGTGAGTCCCTGCTCCCCTTTCGGGTGAGCGGGCGAAGCCGAGGCCCTGCTTACTCGCCAAGCCAAACTCACCAAAAGCAGCACGAATACCGCAAACATTGCCGACCACCCAATCGCCTGCATCCGCGTGCCCACAAACGGCTCAATCACCACCGGATAAGCAACGAGCGCAATCAACGACGCCGCGTTCGATAGTGCAAATAAACGATAAGGATCACGACCCGGATGCAGTCGCGCAAAGTAGCTTTGAATCAGCGGGCTCGTGGTCGACAACAGCACATACGGCAAGCCAATCGTCACCGCCAACAACAGCAAGATGCGCGATATCGGCTCTTCTCCGCCCACCGGCTTCCAGCTCTCTGGCGCCAGAATCGGCAGTACCAGGAGCGCGAGCAAAGCAACCACGATATGCAGCAGCGGTTGCCGCTTGGTGCCCAGCGCACGCGGCGTCACGTCCGAATACGCGTAACCCAGTAACAGCGCGCCTTGAAAGAACAACATGCAGGTTGTCCAGACCGCGGAGCTACCGCCAAACCACGGCAGGATTTGCTTGGCGATCAGCGGTTGCACGAGAAAAAGGAGGAAAGCTGAGAGCGCTACAGCCGCGTAGAAATGCATTGGAAAGACTGGGGGAAACGTCAGCGCGAATTATCCCATTGGGCTTGTACGCTCGTTTTTAAGCAGCGCAGAAACGACAAAGCCCCTCGCGGGGCCTTGTCAATCGATCAGAGTTGACGGCTTAGCGTCGCTCTTGCAGCGCTTTGATACGATCTTCCATCGGTGGGTGCGTCGAGAACAGCGCAGACCAGCCCGGCCTGTC
>JBBRGY010000413.1:0-3394 GCA_038223495.1 Burkholderiales bacterium
TTTTAGCGACGGGTTTAGCCAACGCTCAAGAAATTGTTCTCGGTCAATCGGTGGCATTGTCCGGTCCAGCACAAGAGCTGGGCCGTGGAATGCAGTTAGGCGCGAAAACGTTTTTCGATCAAGTGAACGCTGCTGGTGGCATTCGCGGCCGCAAAATTGTGCTCCGAACGCTGGACGATGGCTACGAGCCGCCACGAGCTGCGGAAAACACGAAGAAATTTGTGGATGACAGTGACGTGCTCGCGTTGTTTGGCTACGTTGGTACACCGACCAGCGCTGCGTCGGTCCCGCTAGCGATCAAAGCGAAGGTGCCATTCTTCGGCGCGTTCTCGGGCGCCGAGTTGCTGCGCACGCCGATGAATCGCTATGTATTCAACGTGCGGGCCAGCTACTTCGATGAAACCGAAACCATCGTGCGGCAAATGACGCAAGGCGGCTCGACCAGGATCGCCGTGTTCTATCAAAACGATTCGTACGGTCAGGCAGGCCTGAGCGGTGTCGAAAAAGCATTGTCGAAGCGGAATTTGCAGGTGTCAGCGAAAGCTACGGTTGAGCGCAACTCGAACGATGTTGCAGCCGCGGTGGCCACAATGCTGGCAGCGAAACCTGAGGTGATCGTGATGATTGGCGCATACGGTTCATGCGCCGAGTTCATCAAACAGGCGAAAGCAAAACAAATCGCAACACAGTTTGTGAATGTGAGTTTTGTGGGCACGGCAGCATTGGCCAAGGCGCTTGGGCCTGCGGCGGACGGCGTGATGATTTCGCAAGTCATGCCTCCCCCCACGGCGAACAAATTCCCGGTGATCGTCGATTATCAGAAGGCGTTGCGCGCAGCCGGTGTGAACGATTTTTCGTATACCAGCCTTGAGGGCTACATCGCGGCGCGCATCTTTGTCGAGGCACTGCGGCGCGGTGGCGACGCGTCGCGTGAAGCGTTGATACGCTCGCTTGAAAGCTTACGAAATGTGGATGTTGGCGGATTCAACGTGGCGCTCAGTCCCGACAATCACAATTCATCGCGATTTGTTGAGATGACGGTGTTGAATAAAGCGGGTGAAGTCCGGTACTAAAGGGCTTCGCAATCTTGAGTCGGCAGACAATGTCCTAAACTGATCATATTGGTCAATGTGACCGTTCCAGTCATCAACGCCACTAATGATTGTCTACAACCTTTCTTGCGACCAGCACCATCCGTTCGAGGGCTGGTTTGCTTCGCCTGCCGATTTTGAAGATCAGCGCGATAACGGTCTGGTCCAGTGCCCCGTTTGCAGCTCAAAGCAGATTGAGCGCAAGCTGCACGCTCCGCGTATCAATACGGGCGCCGCGCCTTCAACCAAAGTAGAGGCTGTCGAATCGGCCACGCAACCTGACGGTGAAATCGATCACGCAAAATTGCGTGAAGTGATGCGCGGTTTCGCCAACCATGTTCGCGAAACCACTGAATACGTGGGCGAACAGTTCGCCGATGAGGCGCGCGCCATGCATTACGGTGACAAGGAGCATCGCGGCATTCGGGGTCGAGCTGATCGCGAGACAGCCGACGCTTTGCGCGAGGAGGGCATTGAGTTTGCATCGTTGCCGTTTCCAGTTGATTTTCCAAACGCGCATTAATCCCGCTATAATTTCAGACTTGCAGAGACATAGCTCAGTTGGTTAGAGCACCACCTTGACATGGTGGGGGTCGCTGGTTCGAATCCAGTTGTCTCTACCAGTATTCAACACACGTTTAGCTTAACCAAGCGTTAGTAAATTTTTAAAGGGATGCCGAAGAATGCCGCGAACTTGCACCAGCACTGGAATTTATTCTCGCTGAGGCTAGGGCTTTTTCGCGTCTATTGACGTGTGTTTCAAAAGGCAGCTTCGGCTGCTTTTTTTATTTTCTACGACAGAAGAAATCATGATTCAAGTACAACTTCCGGACGGCTCTAGGCGTCCTTTCGACAACCCAGTTTCGGTGTTTGACGTCGCAGCCAGCATCGGCGCAGGCCTCGCTAAAGCGGCGCTTGCTGGCAAAGTCGACGGCAAGCTGGTCGATACGTCCTTTGTGATCGATAAAGACTCCGAGCTTGCGATCATCACGGAAAAAGACGCTGACGGAATCGAGGTGATCCGCCATTCGACGGCGCACTTGCTGGCCTACGCAGTGAAAGAGCTGTTCCCTGAGGCGCAGGTCACCATTGGCCCGGTGATAGAAGACGGTTTCTTCTACGATTTTTCGTACAAGCGCCCATTCACGCCGGACGATCTCGCGAAGATCGAAGCGAAGATGACTGAGCTCGCCAAGAAGGACGAAAAGGTCGGCCGCAAGGTGTTGCCGCGTGATGAAGCGGTTGAATATTTCAAAGGTATCGGCGAGGCGTACAAAGCCGAGATCATTTCAAGCATTCCAGCGGGTGAGGACGTTTCGCTTTATTCCGAAGGGTCGTTCACCGACTTGTGTCGCGGCCCGCACGTCCCGTCAACGGGCAAGCTCAAGCATTTCAAATTGATGAAAGTCGCCGGTGCTTACTGGCGCGGCGATCATCGCAATGAAATGCTGACGCGCATTTACGGAACGGCGTGGGCGAAGAAAGAAGAGCTCGATCAATACCTCTTCCGCCTGGAAGAGGCCGAAAAGCGCGACCATCGCAAAATCGGACGCCTGCTCGACCTTTTCCATACGCAGGACGAAGCGCCGGGCATGGTGTTCTGGCATCCGAACGGCTGGCGCATCTGGCAGATCGTCGAGCAGTACATGCGCAAGGTTTACGAGAATAACGGCTATCAGGAAGTGCGTGCGCCGATGATTCTCGACCGCACTTTGTGGGAGAAATCCGGGCATTGGGAGAACTACAAGGACGCGATGTTCACGACGGAGTCCGAGAAGCGGACGTACGCCGTGAAGCCGATGAATTGCCCCGGTCACATCCAGATTTACAACGCCGGTCTGCATTCGTACAAAGAGCTGCCGCTGCGCTACGGCGAGTTCGGCTCCTGTCACCGTAACGAGTCATCTGGCTCGCTGCACGGCATCATGCGGGTACGCGGCTTTGTGCAGGACGATGGACATATTTTTTGCACTGAAGACCAGATTCAGGCGGAATGCATCGCCTTCAACGAATTGCTTAAAAAGGTCTACGCCGACTTTGGCTTTACGGACATCATTTACAAGATCTCGACGCGTCCTGAAAAGCGCGTCGGCTCAGATGAAGTGTGGGACAAGGCGGAAGCCGCACTCAAGAACGCGCTTGATTCCGTTGGTGCGCCGTGGGAAGAATTAAAGGGCGAGGGCGCGTTCTACGGGCCGAAGATTGAGTACTCGCTAAAAGACGCTTTGGGTCGTGTCTGGCAGTGCGGAACGATGCAGGTGGACTTCAATATGCCGGTCCGTTTGGGCTCGGAATACGTAGGT
>JBBRGY010000414.1:0-3390 GCA_038223495.1 Burkholderiales bacterium
TGCCGCGTGTGACGGTGGGGTAATTGATCGGTTGCAGGTAGATGCTGTGACGCTCTTGCAGGCGGTCGGTGAGCGTTTTTACTTTGACCGGATCGCCGACAAATACCGGCACGATGTGCGACTGGCTGGGCATGACGGGTAGACCGATTGCGCTGAGACGTGACTTGATTTCGGCGACGCGTTCGCGCTGAAGGCGGCGCTCTTCCTGGCTCTGCATCAAGTGCGACACGCTGGCAATCGCGCCGGCGGCCAGCACGGGCGCGAGTGAGGTCGAGAAAATGAATGATGCGCCGAAGCTGCGTATGCAATCGACCACCGCCGTGTCGCCGGTGACGTAGCCGCCCTGCATGCCGAAGGCTTTGCCCAGCGTGCCTTGAATCACGTCGATCTGATCGGCGACGCCCATTTCCTGAGATACACCGCCGCCGCGATCACCGTACATACCGACGGCGTGAACTTCGTCGAGATACGTCATCGCGCCGTATTTTTTGGCGATGCGCGCGATTTCGCCGATGGGCGATATGTTTCCGCTCATCGAATAAACGCTCTCGAACACCACGAGTTTTGGGCGCTCGGGGCTAATGCTGGCGAGCTTCGCTTCGAGATCAGCCACGTTGTTGTGTTCAAAAATCATGCGATCACAACCTGCGCGGCGAATGCCTTCGATCATCGAGTTGTGGTTGTCGCCGTCGGAAACAACGACCGTTCCCGGCAACAGCGATCCGAGCACGGTGAGCGCGGCCAGATTGGCGCTATAGCCGGACGTGAAAGTGAGGGCTGCGGGCTTGTCGTGCAACGTGGCGAGCAGGCGCTCAAGTGCCACGTGCAGCGCGTTGGTGCCACCGATATTGCGGGTGCCGCCAGCGCCCGTGGCCCCTGCGTCAATCGCCTGATGCATCGCAGCGCGCACGGCCGGATGGTGCGCCATGCCCAAATAATCGTTTGAACACCAGGTCACGACTTCGGTGACGCCATTCGGGCCCGACCATTGCACGGTCGGGTAACGGCCTGCGGGGCGCTGCAGCTCTGCGAAAATGCGATATCGGCCTTCGCGCTTTAACGCATCGATGCGTTGGGCGAAGAGGGCAGGGTAGTCATTTGAACGGATCAAAACACGGTGCTTTCACAGTCGATACCTAATTTTACGGCGCAAACGCCGACACACGCTGGCAAGGCCATTTGGCGCACGGGCCGGTTTTCGTGGCCCGTCGGTCCCGAAGAACGGTCTTTGATAATGGGCATTGTCAACGTAACGCCGGATTCTTTCTCTGACGGCGGTCAACATATGACCACGGAAATGGCGATTCGTCACGGCGAATTGCTCATGGCCGAGGGGGCCGATATTGTTGACGTGGGCGGCGAATCGACGCGTCCCGGTGCGCCAGAGGTCAGCGTTGAAACTGAGCTGGCGCGGGTGGTGCCGGTGATTCGGGCATTGGTCACCAGCGGACATTGCGTTTCGGTCGATAGCCGGAAGTCCGAAGTGATGCAGGCTGCGATTGCGGCTGGGGCTTCCGTTGTGAATGATGTAATGGCTCTAAATGCCACCGACGCAATTGCTGTTTGTGCGCAAAGCGATGTCGGCGTGGTGCTCATGCATATGCAGGGGCAACCGGGCACGATGCAAGTTGCGCCCGTTTATGACGACGTAGTGGCCGATGTGAGTGAGTTTTTGCGATTGCGGGCTCTGGCTTGCGAAGCGGGAGGTATTTTTCGCGACCGGATAGCGCTCGATCCGGGGTTTGGTTTTGGCAAAACGCTGGAACACAATTTGGAACTAACCAAACATCTGGATCGATTGGTCACGCTTGGTTATCCGCTGATGACAGGATGGTCGCGCAAAGCGACGCTCGGAAAGCTGACAGGGCAGACAGTGGCGGCCGATCGCGTGCACGCGAGCGTGGCGGCGGCGCTGGTATGCGTGTCGCGCGGGGCGCGCATCGTGCGGGTGCACGATGTGGTGGCGACTGTGGACGCGTTGAAGATTTGGCGGGCGATGACTCTGTAAGCGCGGCGAAAGCCGTGAATAGTCGCGTGTAAATGAGGTCGCCGTTCGCGGCTTTCGCCGCGCCCAAAAGAAGCGCGCTATATCGCGATCTCTTAGACGGCCGACCAAATCTACAATGCGCCCATGAACAGAAGAAAATATTTCGGCACCGACGGGGTGCGTGGCGAAGTGGGCGTTGCGCCGATTACGCCGGATTTCATCATGCAGTTGGGGCACGCGACGGGGCGTGTGTTGCGCTCACAGTCCGAGGTGGGTAAACGGCCCTCCGTATTGATCGGCAAGGACACGCGAATTTCGGGTTACATGCTTGAAGCGGCGCTGGAAGCGGGTTTGTCGGCGGCCGGAGTAGACACGGTGCTCACTGGGCCACTGCCGACGCCTGCGATTGCCTATCTGACCCGTGCGCTGCGTCTACAGGCCGGCCTCGTGATTTCCGCGTCGCACAATCCGTTTCAGGATAACGGCATCAAGTTTTTCAATCATCGCGGCGACAAACTCTCCGACGCCGCCGAGCATGAAATCGAGGCTGAAATTGATCGTGGTTTGCGTTGCGTGCCGTCGGGCGAATTGGGCAAAGCGAAGCGTTTGAACGATGCGCCCGGTCGTTACGTGGAATTTTGCAAGCGGGCGTTTCCCTCTGAGCTGTCGTTGCGTGGCTTAAAGATCGTGGTGGACTGCGCGCATGGCGCTGCGTATCAGGTGGCCCCTGCAGTGTTTCACGAGCTGGGCGCGGAAGTGGTGAGCCTGGGCGTGTCGCCGGACGGCTTGAACATCAACCGAGGCGTTGGCGCGACGCATCCGGAATACTTGTCCGAGATGGTGGTCAAGCATGAGGCCGATATCGGCATTGCGCTCGACGGTGACGCGGATCGACTGTTGATGGCGGATGCAAAAGGCCATCTGTACGACGGCGATCAGCTCGTCTTCATCATTGCGTCGCATCGCAAAGCGCGTGGCGAATTGGGTGGCGGCGTCGTCGGCACGCAAATGACTAACTACGGCCTTGAGATGGCGTTTGCGCGAAACGGGATTGAGTTCGCGCGCGCGAAGGTCGGTGATCGATACGTGCTGGAAATTCTGCGCGAAAAGCAGTGGCTGATCGGCGGCGAAAACTCGGGTCATATTTTGTGTCTGGATCGGCACACGACGGGTGACGCGACCATCGCGGCGCTGGAAGTGTTGCGCGCGCTAGTCGAGCGGGGCGTTTCGCTGGCGGACGCGGCAAAGGATGTGAGCTTGTTGCCGCAAGAGCTCATCAATGTGCGTATCGACAAGGCCTCCCCGTGGGCCGATAAACCGGGCGTCAAGGCGGTGCTGGCCGATTGGGAATCGCAGCTTGCGGGGCGTGGGCGAATCCTTTTGCGTCCCTCTGGCACTGAGCC
>JBBRGY010000415.1:0-3389 GCA_038223495.1 Burkholderiales bacterium
CTATTATTTCACGACCGTTGGTCGTAGATCTCGATGGAACCTTGTGTCTGACCGACACGCTATGGGAATGTTTTTTTGCAGCGTGGCGCGTGTATTGGTGGTTGCCACTGGTCACTACGTTCTGGATGCTCTCGGGGCGAAGCAAACTTAAAGATCGGCTGGCTGCGATTGCGCTTCCCGATGTCACTCAATTGCCATGGAATCCTGCCGTCATTGATGCGCTGCGTGTTGCGCGCGCGGCTGGCCAGCGGACCGTGCTCGCGACAGCCGCGAACGTTCGAATTGCCAAGGCGTGCGCCGACGAATTGAACTTGTTTGATGAAGTAATGGCGTCGGATGGTGCAGTCAATCTCAAAGGTCACAGGAAAGCCGCGCAACTGATCGAGCGCTTTGGGACGAACGGATTTGACTACGTGGGCGATTCAAGAGCCGATTTGCCGGTGTGGCAAGCCGCGTCGTGCAAACTGACCGTTTCGGCGGTGATGCCCGTTGGCGGAGAACGGCTGGAGCAGGGCGCTACGAAGGGGAAGTTTTCGCGCTGGGTGAAGTTGTTGCGCGTGCGTCACTGGGTTAAAAACGTGCTCGTGTTTGTGGCGCCTGTTGCCGCGCACCAGTGGGCTTCAGGCGCGACGTGGCTGCCCGTTTTGCTTACGTTCGCCGCGTTCTGTGCGGTGTGTTCTGGCGTTTATGTGCTCAATGATTTGTTCGATCTGGCGTCGGATCGCGCGCATCCGACAAAGCGTAGCCGACCACTGGCCGCTGGAGAATTGTCGCTGGCGACGGCGACGTTCGTGTCGCTCGGGTTGCTGATTGGCGGACTGGCGCTGGCGTTGTGGATCGGCCCGCTGGTGGGCGCAGTGATCGCCTTCTATGTGGTCGCCAACGCCATCTACACCGTGCGTCTGAAACGGGTCGCCGTGTTCGATGTGTTCTGCCTTGCCGGGTTGTATACGCTGCGCATCGTTGCTGGCGCGGCAGCGGTGGTTGTGCCGTTGTCGACCTGGCTCGTCGCGTTTTCAGTGTTTGCGTTTTTGAGCCTTGCGCTCTTGAAACGTGCGGCTGACATCGATCGACTCGCCCTTGATGAAACGTTGCCAGGACGCGGCTACAGCGGCAAAGACGCGGCGTTCGTGAACGGATTTGGTATCAGCACGGCGATCACGGCCTGCCTCGTACTCACGCTCTATATTGCCAGTGAACAGGTCGCGGCGATGTACGCGGAACCGCTTTGGCTATGGGGCGTGGCCGTGGTCGTGCTGGTATGGTTGGCGCGCATGTGGCGCATGGCGATGAACGGCACGATGGATGATGATCCCGTGATGTTCGCAGTGCGTGACGGCGTGTCGATTGGCTGTGGTCTAGCCGTCGCCGTGTTCACCGCATTGGCGCTGTAGGACCGGCAAAAGCCGCGATTTCGATGAGCAAAAATTCGCGGCTTTCGCCGCTCCTACACAAAACAACTTTTTTGTGAAAGCACGTTGCTACAGGGTCTAGAGCGCAATATCGCCATAAGTCAACTTTATACGAAATTAGTGTCTAGCCCCAGTGCCAACGCAATTTCATGAAAAAGCTGTATCACTGCACACGCCCTTTCCACGGCACCAGAATCGATTCCATTTTGCGCATCAGCAAATCGAAAAGATACGCCACCACGCCGATCACGATGATGCCCATGATCACGATGTCGGTGCGCAGAAAATTCGATGCGTTGAGCACCATTTGACCCAGCCCTTCGGTCGCTGCCACCATCTCCGCCGCGACCAGCGTTGTCCAGCCGAAGCCGATGGCGATGCGCATGCCGGTCAAAATTTCGGGCAGCGCTGCGGGTACGATCACATGCCAAACGACCTGTGATTTCGATGCACCCATCGAATACGCCGCGTTGATCTGCTCAATCGTCACTGATTTCACGCCGGCACGTGCAGCCATCGCCAGCGGGGCGAAACAGGCGAGATAGATCAGGATGATTTTCGCCGTTTCATCGATGCCAAACCAGATCACGATGAGCGGCAAATAGGCTAGCGGTGGCAGTGGGCGGTAGAACTCAATCGGCGGGTCAAAAATGCCGCGCATGATGCGCGACACACCCATCAAAATCCCCACCGGCACTGCCGTGAGTACCGCCAGAAAGAACGCCGAGAAGACGCGGATCAGGCTCCACATCAAGTGCTCGGGCAGCGCCTTGCCGCCTTGGATATCTCCCTTCATCGCGCTGATAAACGCGCCGTAGATTCGCTCGGGTGTGGGCAGAAACAAATCCTTGATCCAGCCGAAATGCGTGGCGACCCACCACAAACTGAACAGTGCGATGACGGTTACCACGCTGATGAGCACGCTGGAGCCTTCGCCCGGAATGCTGTAGCCCTTGACCGTCTTTACGTCGGGTTTACGTGCCATCTGCCACTCCTGTGTCGTCCTGACCAACGTCATCATGAATGAGTGACAACACTTGCTCGCGCATCGCAATGAACTCTGGCGACGCCTTCACTTTTCGTGAGTCTTTGCATTCGATAAATTGCCGCGAAAAATCGAGTTTGAAGCGATGCTCGATTCGACCCGGTGACGGCGTCATTACGATGAGATCGGTCGCCAGAAACAACGCTTCTTCGACGCTGTGGGTGATGAAGAAAAACATCTTCCTGGTCTGCCACCAAAGCTCAACAATCAAGTCCTGAATGTGCGCGCGCGTCAGCGCATCCAGCGCGCCCAGCGGCTCATCCATGAGCATGACCGCCGGGTCGCTCGCGAGCGCACGCGCCACGCCAGCGCGCTGCTGCATACCGCCGGAGATTTGATAAATCGGGTACTCCGCGTACTTTTCGAGCTCGACGAGCTTGAGCTTGTCGAGCGCAATCATGTGCCGTTCCGCCTTGCCCATGCCGCGCATTTTCAGGCCAAATTCAACGTTTTCAATGACCGACAACCAGGGCATCAGTGCGTGCTTTTGAAACACCACACCACGTTCGGCGCCCGGTCCGAATACCGCTTTGCCGTCCAGTGTGATTGAGCCTTCGGACGGTTGCATGAAGCCTGCTATGCAGGACAGCAGCGTCGTTTTGCCGCAGCCCGACGCGCCCAGCGCGACGACAAAGTCACCCGTGTTCATGGTCAGATCAACGTTCGACAGCGCGAGTGTGTTTTGCCCGTTGGAGCCTGCGTAGTTAACGCTGAGATTCTTTATTTCGAGTGTCGACAACGGTGTCCCCTGTTGCGGCCTGAGTCATCTATGACGGTGCTGTGATGGGCGAGATTTGAAGGCGCGAAGGCGTTGATCAGCACGCATAAAAAAGGGGCGACACGCGCCCCTTTTTTCGCTCGACACGAACTACTTCGCCGCCTCAGCCGCGTAGCTCGCGTTCACGACTGCCGAGTAATCCGGCAGCGTCTTC
>JBBRGY010000416.1:0-3388 GCA_038223495.1 Burkholderiales bacterium
CGGTCGCCTGTACGGTAAATTCCCCGACACACAGCTCGGCAGTAATGACGACGTAGGCGAAGGCCGCTTACTGCCGTCCACCTCCGTTGACGAATACGCAGCGGCCATGCTGCGGTGGTTCGGGATCAGCGATTTCACAACCGTGTTGCCACATTTAGGACGGTTTGCAGGCTTCAATATGGATTTTGTGTAGCGGCGTAATTGTTCCGCTCGCGCGGGAAAGCTTCAGTGCACTTCTTGCGAACTCGGACACGTGAACTTCTACCTCGCCGAAAACCACGTCCAGGGTAAAGAGAGCATAAAAAAGCAGGGGGGTATCAGGCAGCGAGCTTGACGTCCTGGAACGTTGATACAGCCTTCGGATACCAGCGCCTGAAGTCCCGTCCGAGTGTGCCATCCAGAACGCGCGTTCGAGTTTGCAACAAGGAGAGCATAAAAAAGTAGGGGTATCGTAAAGGCACGACGCAGCAATCAGCAGGGCAGCACCACCGCGTTTTTATGCTCCACCATCTGGGGGCCCCTTTGTTTTCAGTGCAAAAAGTGACGGTAGAAAACTACGCGAATGACAGACGCAGATTGCTATAGGTAGGGGCCAACGAACCAATCATGGTGTTAGCGTTACGTGGCAATAGCCTCCACGTAATCCTGTGCGGTAAAAACGTCGATTTCCAGACGTAACGTGTGAACTGCGACGGTTGGCACCTTGGCGCGACCATCACCGTCGTCCATGCGGATAATGCCAGCGTTTTGCAGCTTCGCTAGTGTTCTACTTAAATTCGATTCTGCGCGACCACATAGAAGGGCGAGGGAGGCCACCGATTGCGGTCGCTTCTGCGCGATTAGCGAGAGCAGTTTGCGGTTCTCCGGTGTCAGTAATCGCATCAGCGCGTCAGCGCTTTCATAGACGGGCGCATTGGCGTGAGCTGGCGGAGAGCGATCACCGCGGACCACCGCCTTCATTTCGTCGCGTAATTCGCGTAACGACTGGATTTTCATGATCGGGTGTCTTTCACCAAAAATTCAAGGCCTAGTTCGTTCAGTCGCTTTTCGACAGCAGAGAAAAAATCAATAATCAGTTGTTCAGCACTCACGAAGTCATACGGTCGGCCCGGATCGTTACCGTCACGATGCCAATGATCCGACGCGACAGGCGCTGCAACGAGCTGGTTGCCCAGGCGCAGCACCGGGTGCGCGTTGTCGAACCCCAACACCCGCTCACCTTCGGGCGTGTGCAGGGTGAACGAATAACCCACACCGTGTGGCACTCGAACTGATCGCTCGACCTCATGCACCGAGAACTTCAACCAGTATTGACACTCAAGCACGTACACCAAGCCATCGTACGCAAGCAGCGTTAATAACGTTTCTTCACGATACGGCATGTGGCAATCATATCATCAAAGGATATGATTTATGAGCGGTTGACGTAACGGGGCTCTTATTTCATGTTGATCGCATCGTGTGGGCCCCACTCCATAGCGAGACAGGTCGGGTGTTTGCCCTTTTTTAGAACGAGGGCGGCGCAATGATTTGGCTTTACCCACTGCGCATTTTGCACCCAAAATTACGTTCTTTTCTTGACACCCGCCGCACTGATCTGCCGCGTCAACCGTTCCATCGCCGCCTCGACAACGCCCGTCGCAGTCTGATCGGCCACGGTCTTCGCCTCGTCGCGCATCTGTCGCACTTCGATCAACGTGGCTTTGCTGTTCAACTCGACGATCGAGACGGTAGCCTCGGCGCGTGCGCTCTGCTTTCGAAGCTCATCGGTCAGAAGCGATACCGCTTGGGCAACCACTGAGCCTTCCGCACCGTCTGCGCGTCTACGCTCGGCGAGCAACGCCTTCTCCAAGCCGTCAAAGCGCGTTTTGTAGTCCGCAATCTGCTGTCCGTGGTGCTGCGACTGACCGCGGAACTGCTCTGCGGCGCGCTCCTCCCGACTGAGCATTTGGGCTTCAAGCGCGGCGATCGCTTCACCGCGCTCTTCCACGATTTTCGCGAGCATGGCGTTCTGGGTCGTCAGCGCCGCCTCTCGTTCTTTCGTCGACACAGTGACTAGCGCCACCTCTTTTTGTGCCCACGCCTGGGCAGAGGCGTTGGCCTCAGTTTCTAAGCTCGCGAGTGCTAGCGCTTGAGCCGCAGCGAGACGATCAAAGCTCGCTTGCATCGCAACGACGGTTGCTCGGGCTTCGCCTACTTCACGGTCACTTTTCGCCTCGGCGTGTAACCGGATCTGCTCGGCGTTCTGCACGATGCGACTGGCATTTGCGATTGCGGCATCGCGATCGGCGTTGGCACGGTCGATCTCGACCTGCGCGCGAGCTGTTTCTTTCGCGGAAATTTCCTTGGCGACTGTTGCCCGGAGTTCGGCTTCCCAAGTTAGAAATAACGCGCTCGGTGCCAGCGGTGTTGAGCTGGCCGTCACTGCCATACCTGACGACTGTGTGTGTGCCGTCGCTCTAACTTCCAAAGCTTGCACACCAGCACCCACATCGCCAGCTTCAAGCGCTGCGATGCGCGCTTTCGCGGCCAGCAACAGAGCGATCCCTTCGTCGGGGTCTCTTTGTTTTCAGTGCAAAAAGTGACGGTAGGAGAATGAGCTCTGGCGTGGGGGTGGTCCGCTAAGTGCTTGATTCGATGAAGCTTCCTGTTCGCATTTTCGAGTCCTCTGGAGGCGCATCGAACGGTCATCGATTTCACGCCGCAAGTGGCGTTTTCTCAATCGGTCGCGACGGCAGAATTTGCTCCGCGTAGCGCTCAGTAGGGAATCGGAAGATGCCGCGCAGATTGATCCCTTCCAGACGCGTCGGTGCGATCTTTCCGGTGAGCTCAGGCGCAATGAACTGGCGGCGATTGGCCCAGCGCCCAAGGACGGCCTGCAATTGCATGGTGTTCCACGCCATCACAACATTGGCCAACAGATTCAACGCGTCGGCGACCGCTTGCATCTCCTCGGGCCGTTTCGCCTGTGCTGGCGCAATGCGCCCGGTGTAGATCGAGCGCTTCATCGCGTTCACGGCCTCGCCACGATTCAACACGCGGCGCAGTTCGTGGCGAAACAGCGGGTTCGTGAAATAGTCGGCAAGAAACGACGTACGCAGTAGCTTCCCCAACTGCACCCCGGCGTCGTACACCGGATCTCCGTTCGCGGCTGAACCGAAACGTGCCAGTGTGGCCACGGCCGACGCGTGCCCGCTCCGGACTGAGGCGGCGAGGTTCACCAAGCGATCCCACTGCTCGGTGATCAATTGCATGTTGATGTCGCTGCCGCACACGGCGGCGATCTCGACGGGGATCCCCATGCCGCGCGGCGGAAACAAGTGCCGCTGCTTTCATTCCTTGAGTCGCGGACATAGATCAAAGCCCAGTGTTCGCGACAGAGTTATCG
>JBBRGY010000417.1:0-3358 GCA_038223495.1 Burkholderiales bacterium
GGCTGCGGAGATCGAACTGCTGCGCGGTGGTGACCGCCGGGTTAGCGCATTGGCATTGACTCCGGTGTTGACGGGCGACGCCTTGCAGAAATTGCAGAAGCTCATCGAGCAGATTCGCGTATCTGAACCAGTGCTTGTTTATGTTCAGCAATTGCTGGCCGCGAGTCGCACGGGCGCGACTCGCCCGCTATCACCGCGCGCCGGTTTGGCTCTGCTTCGCGCCAGTCGAGCCGAGGCGTTGCAATCCGGGCGTGATCACGTGTTGCCCGATGACGTACAAGCCGTGTGGAGCGCCGTGGTCAGCCATCGTGTTGGTGCAAGCCACGACAGCCTGACGAAAGGCGTGCAACTCGCGCAAGCCGTGTTGCTCGGTGTGCCAGCGCCGTGACGGCAGAAGCATCCGCGGCACCAAAAGGCACGCGTCCGGCGGCAGGTAAGACGCAGTCATCGGATTGGTGGGGCAATCGTCTAGCGCACTGGAACTCAAGTTTTGGTCGCACACCCACAACGGCGACCGAAGTTGAGTTGGAACAGCGTCGCATTTATCTCTTGCCCACAGGTCGCGGTTTCTTTCTGATCATCACAGCTGTGGTTCTGCTTTTGGTTGGCGTCAACTATCAGCTGTCGCTTGCCTACGTGGTCGCATTTTTGCTCGCGGGACTCATGCAGGCGGCGCTGCTGACAAGCTACCGAAATTTGCGCGGTTTGGTCGTTGCATCCGGGCGCTCGCCGCATTGTCGCCTCGGCGAAACAGTGGCTTTTCCGATCACGCTGGCATCGCCAGAGCGTGCTCGCGAAGGCATCACGCTGGCGTCGAAAAACGGTGCCAAACAATGGGCGCACAGTGGCCCGACCCGACTCAACGCGGACGAGCGACAAGCCGCGCCATTGAGCTTCGTTGCCAGCAAACGCGGCCTGCTGCCGCTCACACGCATCGTCGTCGAAAGCCGCGCGCCGTATGGTCTCATTCGTGCGTGGAGCTATGTGCATTTCGAATGGGTGGCGCTAGTAGAGCCAATCCCCGAAACGCCGCCGCCCGCCTTACCCAAAGCGTCCGGTGCAGAAGGCGCCAACACGGGTCGAACGCAAGTCGCACACGATCCTGACAGCCTCCGCGAATTTGTGCCTGGCGATTCGCTACGTCGCGTGGCATGGAAGCAGGTCGCCAAATCCGGCGAGTGGTACACCCGAACGGGCGATACGGGCACGCGCCACGAAATCGATTTGTCATGGCAAATGGTGCAACTCACCGAGACCGAAGCGCGACTCTCGCGGATGGCCGCGTGGCTATTGAGGGCGCATAACGAAAACTGCGCGTACTCGTTGTCGATGCCCAATGCGCAACTGCCGCTGGCTGATGGGTCGCAGCAATTTGCTGATGCATCTATTGTGCTGGCGGTATATCCGTTGCGGCCCGAAGACGTGCAAGGTTTGCGATGAGCACGACCGCCGCGAAAGCGCTGCCGTGGCGATTGGGAAAAGGCATAGACAAAGGCTCTGCCTCAAAGCGCGTCGTGCTCGCCGATCCTGACTTACGCGCACGTCGTTTCATGGCGTTTGCTGTCGCCCTCGCTCAGGCCGCGAACGTGCTCGAAATGAAACCACTCATCGTCGTTGCCGGGTTGGCAGCGCTACTACTCTGCCTGTTGGTTCGCGAAGCGCCGCGTCAATGGGTTTGGCGAGCGGGACTCATCCTGCTGACGTTGGCTACGGGCGGTTTGGTGTTCGTCGAATACGGCAAATTGTTCGCACGCGATTCAGGCGTTGCACTACTTTTCATTCTCGGCCCGTTGAAACTGGTTGAGACTAAAACCACGCGTGATTTCATGGTGGTTTGGGGGATGGCGATGGTGTTGTTTGTCGCCAGCTTCTTTGAGAATTTGGGGCTCGTTGCGGCGCTTTCTGTGGCACCCATCATCATTGTGTACGTCGCAGCGTTGCGCCTGTTTGATGCCCCCGCCTCGGCACCCGGCGCGCCGACCGTTTGGCAACATCTCAAAGGCGCGGCGGCACATACGCTGCTCGGCATCCCGCTGGCTGCCATGCTATTTGTGCTGTTCCCGCGCGCGACGGCTCCGCTTTGGGGGATGAATGATCCAACCAGCGGCCAGAGCGGGTTGTCCGACGAAATGCGCCCAGGAAATATTTCGAAACTCATTCTTTCGAAAGAAACGGCCTTCCGCGTTGAGTTTGACGACCGTAAGCCACCACAACAAGCGCTCTATTGGCGCGGACCCGTATTGCGCGAATTTGATGGACTGACGTGGAGCGTCGGCCTATCGCAGACGCCGTCGCGCATGCGGGGCGATTTCATCAGCTTCACGCCCGAAGAACACGCGCGAGAGGCGATCAACTACACGGTGACCGTTGATCGACAAGAATCGCGCTGGTTACCCATTCTTGAATTGCCCGTCGCTTATCCCTCCGGGCCAGCCGTTGAACGCGCCGTATTTTTGTCCGACGCGCAACAAATCGGCGTGCGCCGTGCCGCCAACGGCGCGACACAGTACCGCGCGCAATCCTTCGCTCGCGCGTCCTACCCTGCACCCGAGCCCGACGCGCAAAGTTCAGAACTACGCACCGGCCCGCCCACGTGGAATCCGCGTGCTCGCGCCTTTGCAGCCGAGCTTGCTGCACGCTTCCCAAATCAAATCGAGCGGGTGCGGGCACTACTGACCTACTTCAATCAGGAAAAGTTCTTCTATACGCTCAACCCACCGTTGTACGGGGTCCAGCGCGGCAACACCTCGATTGACGAATTTCTGTTCGACGGACGCAAAGGCTTTTGCGAACACTACGCCGGGGCGACGGTCTTTTTGCTGCGTGCGAGCGGTGTTCCGGCACGTGTGGTCACGGGTTATCAAGGCGGTGAATATCAACCGGCGGGCCACATGATCGTGCGCCAGAGCGATGCACATGCGTGGGTTGAGGCCTGGATTGACGGTAGTTGGCGGCGCGTTGACCCGACCGGCGCGGTGGCGCCTGATCGCATCGAACGCGGCATTCAGGAATCGTTGCCAGAAACCGAGCGCATGCTGGTCAGCACGCGCAACTGGATTTCGTTCACCGGCCTCTCCAACCTGTGGGAAGACGCGAGTTTTTCGTACACAAAATGGGTAGTCGGTTTTGATCGTGATCGGCAAAAAGAATTGCTGAAAGACATGGGTCTGGACGGCATCAATCCGCTGGCCGCGCTTGGCTGGATGATGATCGCCATCACGATCAGCGGCGCGCTGATGGGACTCGCGTGGTGGTTGTGGCTCAAGCGCAACGAGCGTCAGATCGATCCAATGCTGCGAACCTGGCGCAGCCTTCGCAAGCGACTGATCAAAGCGGGATTTGCGATTGCGCCGCATGA
>JBBRGY010000418.1:0-3357 GCA_038223495.1 Burkholderiales bacterium
CGCCAAGATGACCTTGCACCAAAGTTCGCACAAAACTGCGCGATCACTGCGCTGCCATCACTGCGGCGCGCAATCCGGCGTGCCGGGCAAATGCCCCGCCTGCGGTCACCCCGAATTGGTCGGCGCAGGTGTCGGTACACAAAAGCTGGAGGCCGCGCTGATCGAGGCCTTCCCAACCGCACGCATCGCTCGTGCCGACACCGATTCGCTCTCCGGCAAACACGCCTGGCGCGAGCTCTATGAGCGCATTCTCGCCCGCGAGGTGGACATCGTAGTCGGCACCCAAATGCTCGCCAAAGGCCACGATTTTCCCGCGCTCACGCTGGTCGGCGTCATCGACTCTGACCGCGCACTGTTCTCCACCGACTTCCGTGCGCAGGAAGACTTGTTCGCGCTGTTAACGCAGGTCGCCGGACGCGCCGGTCGTCACGCGCTGCCCGGCGAAGTGATGGTGCAAACCGAGTTCCCCGATCACGCCGTGTTTCAGGCGCTGCTCGCCAACGACTACGAGGGGTTCGCCGACCGAACGCTCGCCAACCGCGAAATGTTCGGCCTGCCGCCCGCCACGCGCATGGCGCTGGTGCGCGCCGAAGCAAAAGACGCACAAGCCGTCAGCGACTTTTTCACCCGCGCGCACGCTGTCCTGCGCGAAGCCTTGTCATCACGCGACGGCGAAGTGTTCGCCCCACAACCCGCGCCACTCGCCCGCAAAGCAGACTTCACCCGCTGGACCATGACCGCGATAGCGCCGAAGGTGCGACCGCTCGCAGAAGCGCTCGCGGAATTACGCGAAGCGATGGCGGCGGATCGGCCGAAAGTGCGCTGGGCGGTGGATGTGGATCCTTATGATTTTGGATAGGGGCATCGAACGCTGCGCTCATTGCAATTTCGCTCTTATGCAGCAGAATTGTGTCGTATTTCTACTTAGGAATTTATGACTTCTCCTCCACTCACCACTCGCGAGTACGCATACTTTCATGTGAGCGGACCCGGCACGCATGAGCAGATCACTGAAATTTTGGGGCTCAAACCCTCAGAGGCTTGGAATGTTGGCGACACAAATCCTCAAAGCGGCAAGCCTTGCAAATACATGAGTTGGCGTTTGAGTAGCGCCTTGAATGACACGCAACCACTCGATTTGCACATCGAAAATCTATTTCTCTTTTTGCACACAAAAGTCGATGCCCTCCGAAGCCTGTGGGTTGAGTACGACCTGACACTCCAGTGTGTGGGCTACTTCCCTCCACATGGTCATGGAATGCATTTCAACCGCGAGCAAATTCGCCAAGCGGCGCAGCTTGGTTTGGCGTTCGATCTTGATTTCTATTATGTCGACGACTACGAGCACCATGTCTAACTTGGGCCTCAATCGTGTCCAGCATATTTGGGTTCGGTAAAAATGCTCACCGCCATCTGCCACTGCGGCGCCATCAAAGTCGAAGTTCCTCGCGCGCCTGAGAGCGTCACGGACTGCAACTGCTCGATCTGTCGTCGCTATGGCGTTTTGTGGGCGTATTACAAAGACGCCGAGGTAACGCTCACGGCTGCGCCAGACGCGACGGACGATTACGTCTGGGGCGACAAGTCGCTGAAATTCATTCGTTGCAAGCACTGCGGTTGCGTGATGCAGTGGAAGGCTTTGACCGTCGGCCCGGATTCAAATACGGGCGTGAACGCGCGAAATTTCGAGCCGTCGATCGTCGGCAAAGTCCCGGTACGATTGCTCGATGGCGCGGATACTTGGGAGTACATCGGGTAAGGCGGTTCGATGACTACGTGTCATACTGAATCTCTTTAGGTAAGGAGATGTTCGCCATGAAGCTAGCCACGCTGTTGTTAATTCTGATGCTGACGCTTGTCGGCGCGTTTACGACGCTGAACTGGGGGGTGATCACAAAGCCGACGGACTTGTCGCTGGGCTTTACGACGGTGTCGTTACCGTTGGGGTTGGTGATGCTTGGTCTGCTGGTGATTGTGACGACGGTCTTTCTGGCGTTTTCGCTCTATCAGCTGACGTCCACGCTGCTTGAAACGCGCAAGCTTTCGCGCGAAGTGCAAGCCAGTCGCGAGCTGTCCGATCAGGCGGAGGCATCGCGTTTCACCGAACTGCGCAAGTTCATGGAAGCGGAAATGGCGCAGCAAACTGCGCTGCACGCGGCATCAAAGTCGGTGATCACCGAAAAGATGGGCCAGATCGAGACTAATGTTCGCGGGGCAATCGAGCAGTCCGGCAACACGTTGGCGTCATACATCGGTGAGCTGGAAGATCGGCTTGAACGGAAGAAGGCTGCGCCGCCGAGCTTTTAGTGGGAAAAGTGCCGTTCGGCACGCGCTCGCTATCTATCAGCTTTCGCTTGAAAGCGCCATTTAATGGGGCTAGACCGCGATTTGATCGATTATTGACTATAGTTGAATTGCAGCGGTAGCCCCAATGCAGTGGTCTTTTGGTGAGAAAGCTGTAACCTCAATCGCAACTTTCAACGCCGCTCGACATCAGCGTCTGGCGCGAGATTCGTGAACTGCGTAGTTGATTTTCGTGGTGAAAGGATTGACGATTGTGACGCCATCGACGATTTCGCCTGCATTCAAGTCTTCGCTGTAAAGCGTGTCGCAGCCGGAAACGCTGGCTGCGTGGACGATGAGTGCGTCGTAAAACGAAAGACTTCGCGTCTGGTGTAAATCGAGCGCACCGCGAATGAGGCGTGGGGTGATTTGCACCACCTCGAACTGTTCGTGCGCGGCCAGTTGCGCGCGTACATGATGCGCGTCAAGCTTCATTTTGCGCAGCGCGACGTTGGCAAACTCCTGCAACACCTGAGTAGAAATCACGCCGTGCGCGTTGAGTTTTAAATGCGACAGCAGCGCGAGCGCGGCGTATTGCTTCGCCGGTTCGTCGCTCGCCTCGGCGTAAATCAACACATTCGAATCGATAAAACTAGCCACGCGCGTTGGCTTCCTCGCGGTCGAACTTCCAGCCATTCAGCTGCCCCTTGGCGGCGGCGACACGCGCCTCGTACGCTGCGTGATCGGCCGTGCGCTGATCCGCGCCTGCCAAACGCTCGATGTGCTCGCGCACGAGTTGATTCAGGCTGGTGCCCATTGCCTGAGCGGCTTCACGAGCGCGGTTAATGGTCTTTTCATCCACAGAAAGGGTGATATTTGCCATACTGATCCTATGTTGTGCGCACAGATTACGTGTGATTTGGCGCGACGTCAATTGTTTCCGCCAGTCGCGAGCCCCAAAACACTGCCCAACTCGCTTCGAGCCCGCCCGAAGCATTTACGCGCTGAAACCCATAGACTGAATGGCTTGCTTCACGTGAACTAGTCCTATCAACACGCAACAATGAACCCTCA
>JBBRGY010000419.1:0-3350 GCA_038223495.1 Burkholderiales bacterium
ATCGCCTCCACAGGCTGCAACGCGATCGACATTGGCATGGCGCCGACGCCGGTCTCGTATTTCGCGGGCCACGCGCTCGGCACCGGCTCATGCGTGAGCGTAACGGGCAGCCACAACCCGCCGGACTACAACGGCATCAAAATGGTCGTAGCAGGTGAAGCGATCTGGGGCGACACGATTTTGTCGCTGAAGACGCGCGCTGAATCGGGCGATGTCAAAACTGCGGAACCTGGAAAAACAGGTACACAATCCTTCGCCGATATCAACGACGCCTATGTCGCCCGAATTGTCGGCGACGCCAAGCTTTCGCGACCCATGAAAATCGCGGTCGATTGCGGCAATGGCGCAGCGGGCGTTCTAGCGCCAAAAGTGTTCCGCGCGCTCGGCTGCGAAGTCGCGGAAATGTTCTGCGAAGTTGATGGTAATTTCCCGAATCATCATCCCGACCCGTCGAAGCTCGAAAACCTTCAGGACTTGATCAAAGTCGTCAAAGAAACCGACGTCGAGTTAGGTCTCGCATTTGACGGTGACGGTGACCGTTTGGGCATTGTCACGAAGTCGGGCGAGGTGATTTTTCCGGATCGCCAGATGATGCTGTTTGCGGGTGATGTGCTGTCGCGCAATCCCGGCGCAACGATCATTTACGACGTCAAATGCACGCGACTGCTCGACAAATACATCGTCGATCATGGCGGCGTGCCGCTAATGTGGAAGACAGGACATTCGCTGATCAAAGCGAAGCTCAAGGAGATCAATGCGCCACTCGCGGGCGAAATGAGCGGACACATCTTTTTCAAAGAGCGTTGGTACGGCTTTGATGACGCAATTTATTGCGGCGCACGCCTTCTTGAAATTGTTTCCAAATCGGCCGACGCGAGCAAAGTGCTGGAAGATTTACCGAATGCGCCTTCAACGCCGGAGCTGAATCTGAAATGCGCTGAAGGCGAACATTTCACGCTCATGGAGCAACTGAAAGCCACAGCGAAATTCCCCACTGCGACACGCATTGCGACCATTGACGGCATGCGCGTTGAGTACGCCGACGGCTTCGGGCTGGCGCGTCCGTCCAACACCACACCCGTGATCGTGCTCCGCTTTGAGGCCGACACGCCAGAAGCACTGGAGCGGATTCAGGACGATTTCCGCAGTCAATTTGCTCGCGTCAACCCCGACCTCGTACTTCCGTTCTAGTCACACACTCACTGCAAATTTTTTTGGAGAACTCGCAACATGAAAATCACTAAAACAGTCGCGGCCATCGCTGCGATCACGATGGCGATGTCTGCCAGCGTCACATTCGCTCAAGCTTTTCCATCGAAGCCCATCCGGCTCGTGGTGCCGTTCGCGCCAGGCGGAACGACCGATATCGTCGCTCGCATCATGGCAGCGAAGATGACACCACTGCTCGGGCAACCCGTGATCGTCGAGAACCGCGGCGGCGCGGGTGGCTCCATCGGCGCCGCAGAAATTGCTAAGTCCGCTCCTGACGGCTACACGATCGGGATGGGATCAGTGTCAACGATGGGCACCAACATCGTCGCCTACAAAAATAACAAGATGGACCCCGTGACGCAGTTCACGCACATCACCAACTTAGCCTCGGTTCCGGGCATCATCGAGGTTAATAAGAACTTCCCCTACAAAGACTACGCGTCTCTTGTCGCTGCGCTAAAGGCAAACCCTGGCAAGTTCAGCTACGCCAGTTCTGGCGCTGGCGGTGTTGGCCACCTGGCGATGGAGCTCTTCCTCGTTGAGACCGGCACTGACGCGCAACACATTGCCTACAAGGGCGCTGGCCCCGCAGTCACCGATGTGTTGGCTGGGAACGTGCCGATCATGTGGGACAACCTGTCGTCATCCCTTGCGCAGATCAAGGCGGGCAACTTCATTCCTATCGGACTGGCCTTCCCGAGACGCATTCCACAGCTACCAAACGTACCTACCTTTGCTGAACTGGGATTGAAGGGCTATGAAGCAGACACGTGGTTCGGCCTTATCGGTCCCGCCCACATGCCCAAAGACATCACAAAAAAAATCTACGACGCTGCGATCATCGCCCTAAAAGACCCGGACACCGTCAAGAAATTTGAAGAGAACGGCGCGTTTGTAGTCGGCAGCACACCTGAGCAATTTACCGAAACCGTTAAGCGGGAAGTGGCGAAGTGGAAGCGCGTAGTCGACGCGAAGAAAATTTCGCTCGATATGTAGAGCTTTTAAATCGAAGTGAAAGCCGCCTTCGGGCGGCTTTTTTCTGGGCGGTGAGTTCTGATTCTTATCCTAGTCTGAAAGGATCAATCCAAAAGCCGACGACGACGCCAGAACGCCCATGCGGGGCGTGTTTGAGCATCGCCAGACGGCACCCGCCGTATCAGCCGGTATACCGCCGGAATCACAAACATCGATAACAGTGGCGCCGTCACCATACCGCCCACCATCGGCGCGGCGATACGCTGCATCACTTCGGAGCCGGTGCCACCGCCGTACATGATCGGCACCAATCCGGCAATGATCACGGCCACTGTCATGGCCTTCGGACGCACGCGCAGCACCGCGCCATCACGAATGGCATTGAGCAGATCAGCATCGGTCGTTTTGCCCGCCGCAATGCTCGCATCCCAGGCCTGTCGGAGGTAGAGCAGCATGATCACACCGAATTCGGACGCCACACCGGACAGAGCGATGAAACCTACGCCGCTGGCAACTGACAGGTTATGCCCCAACAGCCACAGCAACCACACACCGCCTGCGAGGGCGAACGGCAATGTTGCCATAATCAGCAGCGCCTCATCGAAGCGCCGGAAGGTCAGATACAGCAACACGAAGATGATGAGCAAGGTCGCCGGTACGACGATCTTTAATTTCGCCGAAGCACGTTCGAGATATTCAAACTGTCCCGACCACGATACCGACATGCCCGGTGGCAGCTTCACCTCTTTCGCCACTGCCACTTGCATGTCTTTCACCGCTGAGCGCAGATCGCGACCGCGAATATCAACGTACACCCAGCCCGACAGCCGCGCATTCTCGGACTTGAGCATCGGCGGGCCATCGGTGATGACGACCTCCGCCACGTCCGACAGCCGCAGTCGCGCACCGCGCTCAGTAAGAATGGGCAGCGCGCGCAGCTTCTCCAGCGAATCACGGACTTCACGCGGATAGCGCACATTGATCGGGAAGCGCTGCAAGCCTTCGACCGTCTCACCCACGTTATCACCACCAATCGCAGCCGAGACAATACTTTGCACGTCCGCGATGTTGAGACCGAACCTTGCGGCATTGTCGCGATTGATGCGAATATCGATATAGCGGCCCCCGGTGAGCCGCTCAGCAAGCGCCGAGGTCACACCCGG
>JBBRGY010000420.1:0-3348 GCA_038223495.1 Burkholderiales bacterium
GGGGAAGACTGGTTGACCGGAGGATGGCCTTGTTATGCGCTTTATCGTACGGCGGACGAGCGATTCGTTGCTGTCGGTGCACTCGAAGAAAAATTTTGGCATCTACTGTGTGACGCGTTGAGCAAATCGCATCTGAAAGCACTGGGCAACGCGGAGGGTATCGCCGCGATGCGCGTTAAAAAGGAACTCGCCGACTGCTTCCTCGAACATGACTTGGCACATTGGACCGAAATATTCGATGCTTTGGATTGCTGCGTGACGCCGGTGCTTACACTTGCCGAAGCTAAACAACACCCGCTATTCAAGGAATCGACATGAGCACAGCAAACGGTAAAGTGGCCATCATCACCGGCGCATCCGCTGGCATCGGCAAGGCGTCCGCCGTAGCGCTATTGAAAGCGGGCTACAGCGTGGCCTTCGCGGGCCGCCGAAAAGCGGAGCTTGAAGCGGCGGTCGCCTCGGCGGGCGAGGAAGCGTCGCGCGGGATTGCGGTGGTCACCGATGTGGGCGATCCGGCATCGGTTAAAGCGTTGTTCGAGAAGACTGTAGCCGCGTTCGGTCGCGTTGATGTGATCTTTAACAATGCGGGGATCGGTGCGCCTGCCGTGATGCTTGAAGACATCACGATTGAGCAGTGGAAAGCCGTGGTGGATACCAACCTATCCGGCGCTTTTTATTGCACGCAGGAAGCCTTTCGCGTGATGAAATCGCAAAAACCGCGCGGTGGCCGCATCATCAACAACGGCTCGATTTCAGCGCATGCCCCGCGCCCCAATAGTTCGCCCTACACGTCCACTAAGCACGCGATTACTGGCCTAACCAAAACGACGTCGCTCGATGGTCGCAAATACGACATCGCGTGCAGCCAGATTGATATTGGCAATGCCGCCACCGAAATGACCGAACGCATGGCGAAAGGCGTGATGCAAGCGAACGGCGAGATGGCGATTGAGCCGCGGATGGATGTGAAGCATGTCGCGGACGCCATCGTGCATATGAGCAATTTGCCGCTGGGAGCGAACGTGCAGTTCATGACGATCATGGCGACGAAAATGCCGTTCGTGGGACGTGGATAGCGCCGAATTTGATTACGCCGCAGTTCCGGCGGTTGCTAAATGAGGTGCATTGGCTGCGCTGGGTGCGTTCGTCGCATTGGCACGAAGCGCCCGCCGCACCTTGGTTCGATATAGCGCGCGATCAGCCGTACGCAGCGCTTCAGAAAATTCATGTTCGATCACGTTAAATCGTGCTGAACCATGACTGACTTTGCACGAAATCGCGACGGGTGTGGCGAGCTCCAGCCGCGTTGGTAATTGCAGTTTTAGCGCTTCAATCCAATCGGGATTTTTTCGACGCATCCGGGCTGTTTCAACGACGCAAAATTCGTCGCCACCGAGCCGCGCAACGATGGCTCCATCGGGCGCGGTAGCTAGCAGGGCTTGTGCAAATGTTCTCAGTAGCATGTCGCCAGCTTCGTGGCCATAGCCGTCGTTGACGCGTTTGAAATGATCGATGTCAAACACGTTCGCTACGCCCGGCTGGCCGCTCGGCCACGCGTCAAGCGCATCGCGTAGACCCAGACGGTTGAGGACGCCGGTGAAGCTATCTTCAGCCGCTAACCGCCGCAGCAGCGTTTGCTTTTCGGCAAAACAAAGTAGCAGCACGCCGGTGAGATACGCGAGTATTAGTGCGCCGCTGATTGCGTAGACGAGCGTATTGAGCGGCGTCACCACGACGGCCGTGGGCGGGCCGCCGCTGATCATCACATCACCCGCTCGGAGCATCATAAAGAACAGCAGAAGGCCGTTGATAACCAGCAAGAAGCGCGCGGGGAAATGAAAGTACCCGTAATCGAGCTGACGCAGCAACGACATGTTCCACACCGTGACGACGGCCAGACAAATCACCTGAGTGACCACGCGACCCACAAGGCTCGGCCAGATCACTGCAAACAGCACACTGCTGAGTGTCGCCACGGCAACCACCGGCAGAAGTTGCATGAGCGCGGGCGGCTGATTGAGCAGATGTCGCGCGCCAACTAAAAACAGGCAGACACCCACCACTGTTAACGGATTGGCGACCATCAGGACGATCGAAGGCGGCAACGTCACTTGCAACGCATTGATCAGATAGCCCAGCGTCATGCAAGCCGAGGCGCCAACCCACCATGACAGCGAGCGTGACCACTCGCCCACTCGCCCAAGCAGAGCGATGACAGCCGACAGCACGAGCCCGGCCAGACCGAACGAAATGCCGACGGTCGCGGGTTCGAGGGACTGAAGCCAGGCGGTCACAATCGTATGATCCTGAGCGGTGCCTTACGTGGAGTGGAACAACGCCGCCAGCGCGGGATCGTTGAAATCGTTGACGACGTGCACAACGTGCCGGATATCGTCAAGCGCTGTGATTTGGGCGGGCGTCAATGTGCTGGTGATGACGACACATGTCATGCCTGCCCTTCGCGCGGCTTCGATGCCTGCCGGCGCATCCTCAAACACTACGCAATCTTCCGGGCGTGAGTTCAGGCGTTCCGCCGCCAGCAAAAATATCTCAGGGTCAGGCTTGCCGCGCTTGACGTCGGTGTTGCACACCACCGTCTAAAAGTGACGACGCAAATCAAGCCCATCAAGCACTAAATCAACGTTGTGCGGAGGTGCTGCAGTGCCAACGCCGCGCCGATAACCGGCCGCGGTGCTTCGTTGTAAAAAAGCCTCTGCGCCGCTGATAGTCTTCATCTGCGAACGATACAGATCGCGGAACACGGATTCTTTATGCTCCGAAAGCCGATTGATCGCCTCGACAGGAGTGGCCTCGCCGAGCAAACGAGGAAAAATTTCGCGGTTGGTCAATCCCGCAGACCAACTAAAAAAATCGTCGCGATCCACCGTAATGCCAAGCTCGGGAAGCAGCTTGTCCCAGGCGAGCTGGTGGGTCGGCATGGTGTCGGCAAGCGTGCCGTCCATATCAAAAATAAAGGTACGCATCAGGACTTCTCTTCAATCTTGTTCTTGCGGTGCTGGACGCTCGTGCTCGCGCCTCACATTTATGGGGTGGAGCGTACATCGGGTTTGCATCACTGCGCGCCGACCTAACGATTTTCCCTTCGCAGAAGATTCTTCTGGGCATCATTCCGTGCCTTTTGCACCACACAAAACCGCATAAAGCTGCGGAAAACAGCGCCCGTTGGGGATTTCCGCGTTGACAGGGTGCCGAGGCGCAAGCATAATCCATGGGTTTTTCTATCGGAGGATTCCACCACATGAAACATACAAGTAAGTTCGCTCTCGCAGCGATCGCGGTTGCAGTTGCAGCCGGTTTGGCCGCTTGCGGCAAAAAAGAAGAGCCTAA
>JBBRGY010000421.1:0-3336 GCA_038223495.1 Burkholderiales bacterium
GCATGTTCGCATGGTGCCTGCGTGGTAGCGACAGTATCCGCCGCGCAAGGGCCGAATAAACAAGGCCTTTAGCTCGGCATCATCGCGCCGCATTTCCAGCACTGTTCAAACCCGCCCTCAACGAGCTCTCCGCACACGCAGCGCCAGCGGCGCTGCGGCACGTTTTGCAGCGCGTGCAATACCTCTTTTGCGCGCGCTTCCTGGCTCGGCTCGGTCAGCCAGATTTCTGGCAAACATTGATCAGGCGGCAAATCGCCCACTCCACCGGTCAAAAACATCCGCTGTAAGCTGATGTGGATGCCTTCGCGTTCGAGGGCATCGCCCCACAAGGTGGCGATGGCGAGATTGGGAGCTTGAGTGAGACGTAGCATCAGGTCTGAGCATAGCGGACTGTGAGTGCAGTTTCCGAAGCCGTGGCCGGTTGTGGATTGGCGCAAAGCAATCCGACAGTATTCGCTCGCATAATGGAGCGCAAGAGGGCGAGCCTTCGCCCACAAAAAGGAGGATCAATCGTATGAAACGCCGGACCTTACTGCAAGCCGCTGCGGGTGCAGCACTCGTTCCCAGCGCAATTTTCGCGCAGGAGAAATACCCCAGCAAACCGATCACGCTGATTTGCCCGTATGGTGCCGGTGGTAGCGCCGACAGCCGCTCAAGGCAAGTCGGCAAGCTCGTCAGTCAGATGCTGGGGCAGCCGATCCTGATTGACAACAAGCCAGGCGCGGGCGGCAACATCGGCACCGAGGCCATTGCCAGAGCCAAACCGGACGGTTACACCATCGGCATGGGCAACTTTGCGCCGCTAGCCGTCAACCACGCGCTGTTCAAAAAACTCAATTTCGATCCGATCAACGATCTCGTACCGATCATCCTCATCGAGCGCGGTCCGCTTTTGCTGACGGTGCGCGCCGATTCTCCGTTCAAGTCAGTGGCCGATATTGTGAAAGCCGCGAAGGCCTCACCCGGCAAGCTCTCGTACGCCTCGGGTGGCATCGGTGGCACGCATCATTTGAGCGGTGCGCTGTTTGAACATTTGGCCGGAATCGACATGATTCATGCGCCGTACAAGAGCGGAGCCGCCGCAGCCACAGACCTGCTGGGCGGTCAGGTGCAAATGATGTTTGAGCAGATGTATGTCGCCGTGCCTGGCGTTCAAGCCGGAAAGACACGTGCGATTGCTGTGACGAGCAAGGCACGTTCGCCCATCCTGCCGAACGTGCCAACAATGGCCGAGTCGGGCTACCCCACCTTTGAAGTGCTTAACTGGCAAGGGTTGGTCGGACCAAAAGGCTTGCCAGCCGACATCGTCAAACTGCTCAATGCCTCGGTGAACAAAGCGTTGCAGGACGAAGGCCTGCGTAAAACCATGCTGTCTCAGGGCAATGAAATCGCGGGTGGCACGCCGGAACAATTCGCGGCGTTGATCAAAGCGGAAATGCCGCGCTGGGGCAAAGTCGTGAAAGATGCGAAGATCGAGCCGGAATAGACAACTGCGGTTTGCGCCGCGCTTGTGACCATAAAAAAACGGGCAGTTCTGCCCGTTTTGCTTTTCACCGCCACCAGATTAGCGCGGCGTCGCTGGAGCAACCTGAACCGACTGTTCGAGATGCGTCAGATACAAGCGCAAATCAAATTCAAGCTGCGCATAGTCCGGCTCCATATGGCGGCACAGTTGATAGAACGCCTTGTTGTGCTCCCGCTCTTTCAGATGCGCCAGCTCATGCACCACGATCATTTTGAGAAACGCAGCGGGCGCGTCAATAAACACACTCGCGATGCGAATTTCTCTTTTGGCAACGAGCTTTGCGCCTTGTAAACGAGAGATTTGGGTGTGCGTTCCGAGCGCATGCCGCACGACTTGCAAACGATTGTCAAACACCACCTTGGACGGCGCAATCGCGCTCTTCATGTGCTCCGACTTCAGCGCTAACGTGTAGTCGCGCAGCGCAGCGTCCGTGCGCACGGTGTTGGCTTCCGGGTAGCGCTTTTGTAGCACGTTATTTACGCGGTTTTCAGCGATGAGCGTGCGGACCTGAGCGAGCAGCGATTCAGGGTATCCGGTAAGGTATTTCAATTCGTTCACAGGCGATATTCTGCGTCAGCACGCTACGGCACATAAAATTGCCCTTCCGAATACTTCCTTCGACGTGCGACGCCTTCGCCACCCGTCGCACAAAATCCATGACTATCGAACACTTTATTCCTGGCAAAGACGCCTCGCTCGAATCCACCATCGAGACGATGAAAGCGAAGCTCGCCAAGCGCGGCTTTGTGCTGAACGAATCGTCGCTGCTGCACGAAGTTGATGGCATCTGGTCGACGCACATGAAGGACAACGAATGCCCGATGTTGTTCTCGAACGGGAAAGGCGCGACCGAGCTTGCGGCACGCGCGAGTGCTTGCGGCGAGTTTTTTGAGCGGCTCGGAACGCATTATTTCTGGACCCACTTTCATCTCGGTGAAACGCGCGCCAATCGGCCGTTTGTGCATTACCCGCAAGAGCGTTGGTTTCCATTGCCCAAAAAAGGCAAGGGCACAAAGTGGCCGAAGGAAATGCTCAACCCCTCGCTGCAAAAGTTCTACAACCCTGGTGACAAAATCCCGCTTGAAGTGCTGGTTGACTTGAACTCGGGCAACGTTGCGCGCGGCGTCTGTACGCTACCGTACAAGAGGCTTAAAGACGGTGCGGAAACGTTCATCCCCGTCAACATCATAGGCAATCTATACGTCAGCAATGGCATGGCAGCCGGTAACACGATGATGGAAGCGCGCACGCAAGCACTCTCCGAAATCTTCGAGCGAGCGATCAAGTACCGCATCATCGCCGAAGGCCTGTGCTTGCCGGAAGTGCCGGACGACGTGATTTCGCGCTTCCCGAATATTCGCGCGGGCATCGACGGGCTGCGCAAAGCGGGCTTTGGCATTCTGGTGAAAGACGCGTCGCTCGGCGGGAAATATCCAGTGATGAACGTCACGTTGGTGCATCCAAAAGACCAGGGCATTTTTTCGAGTTACGGCGCGCATCCGCGCTTTGAGATTGCGCTTGAGCGTGCGATGACCGAGTTGCTGCAAGGCCGCGCGCTTGATTCGCTCGAAGGCTTCCCCGAGCCGGGCTTCGACATGGAAGAGATCACGGCGGTTAACAATCTCGAAATTCACTTCGTCGACTCCAGCGGTGTCATCAGCTGGAACTTCATGGGCGACACGCCAGACTTCCCGTTCGTAGACTGGAATTTCAGCACGACGACGGAGGAAGACTACAACTGGCTCGTGAACTGTATTCACAGGGAAGGCAAGGACATTTACGTCGCGGACTTCAGCGAGCAAGGCGCGTAT